>JANOGL010000280.1:0-7889 GCA_031405985.1 Acidobacteriota bacterium
GTAATTGGCGCTCGCGGGAAACGGCGAATGCCGTAATAGTAGTTTCCGGTAAATCCGGCGGTAATCAGGAATGTTGCATAACCGCCCGTCGTATAAATACCGTTGATCGGATCGGTCGGTTCGGCAAGCATTATCTCCGCATACCAGTCAGACCAACCTTCGCCCATACCGCGTGACATATTGGTTGACAAACCCGCAGCATTTCCGTGCAAACGGTTTGATGTTCCGTGGGTTACTTCGTGCAGAATCACCTCGGCATCGGCCGTTCCGTCATAATCGGGCGTCGGACCTGTCCAGACAAACATCTGCATACGTCCGCGGCCGCCGTCTGCCGGCGTCGCAAAGTTTGCATTGTTCGTTCCTGACGAATCCTGACCTTCTGAAGAGACACGATCGTTTCCAAGACCCATACCGGTAAAGTTTGTGCCCTGGAAGTTAAATGCCGCCTCGGTAAATCCGCGTTGATACATCGAATCGTGGTAGCGGTTCATCACATAAAACATCTGAATAACCGCGCCTCTTTGGGCTTGAACCGTCAGCGGATCGTCGCCCGGCGGCGGGCTGCCCGGTGCGGGGTTCCATGTTGAATCAAACACTCGATTCGGTGCACCGGTTTGGGGCGCGTCAACACCGTTGGGAGCAACACGGTCGATACCGGCTTCATTGGCGTTACCATCAGTGATATTGGCACCATCGGTGATCCATCCGTTGGTGTTGAATGTGTTCGGCGCTTCGTTACCGATCAATGTTACATTGGTTCTGGTTCCAATAGGACCCTGAGTTCCCAGCGTCGGGTCAAGCGGTCCCGGAGATAACGGAGCCGGACTGTCCGCTGCGTTCATAAACGCATTAATATTATTGTAAACCTGATATGTGGCAGCTTGTGTTTGGTCCTCGGTAATGTTCTTGCGCCAGAGCATCGTGCCTGAATTGGCGTCGACGATTACGTAATACGCATTGACAGGTTCCCAGATCAGGACACGCCACGCAGGAACCGCAACGCCCGGCTCGGTCGGAAAATACATTTTTTCAGCCGTTGTCGCCCAATCGCCGTCGCCGAAAACTGCTTTCAGATCGGTCGAGGTCTTGCTGTTACGCGTAACGTCCGTTGATTTGAGTTCATGATTAATATGTCTGGCAGCAGCCTTAACAGCATCAACCGGATCACGGAAATCGGTCGAGAGCGATTCATAATCGAGTCCCGGTGCGAGATTGTTGATAACGCGAATTATGCGTCCGTCTTTTGTAAATCCAGCTTTTACTTCGCTGCGGAAAACAGGAATGCCATTTGGCCTTTGCTCAAGATGGGCATATGAAAGATTGCCGTCGGGGTTTGTGTAATCGGCCAGGACTCTCAGAGTGTCAGCCTGTTCATCAGTCACGCCGATCAAATTATTATTCTCCTTAACAAAGCTGCGGAGAATTTCCGAGCGTTTTGCAGAAGAGGCCGGAGTCAACCACTCGATCGTGGTTTTCCAAACATCCGGCGTAATGACTTCCGGAATGCGGATGTCTTCATTGTATTCGAATTTTACAGTCGGAATTCTGTTTCTGAGCTCGTCTTCGCCACGGACAAAGCCATCGCGAATGTCTGCAACCGCAGCTGCATTTTTGCCGATCGAGTTGCGTGCAGATTCAAAATAGTCGGCCAGATCGTTGCCCTTGGCCGAGCGGATATCATAATTCGGCAGCCCGGGATCATGGCTCTCCGTGCGCGTAAACAGACCCTTGCCTGTTTTGATCTGCGCTCTTGATCCAAACTTAGCGGGGATAATCGCTAACATGGCAATAATTCCCAGTACAAATAAACAAATCACGACGCCGGTACGGACATCGAACATCGACCTTTTAGACATAATTTTCTTCTACTCCTATTTGTTTGAAAACCTAATTCGAGCTACCTGCGTACGAAGGCAGCATTTGCCAAAAAATTTGAAAATAGCTGAATTGATCGAAGTATATTTCAAAACTACACAAAATACAAACGGATTCCGGCTTTTCTAAGGCACGTATTTCGCTGGAATCGGCGTGTCGGTTGCCAGGCCGAAGTTCAGCGCCGTAACCCCTGTGGCCGAGCGATTTAGCCACCACTGACCGTTGCGGTAGATGGCTTGGTCGTCGCGCCCGTCACCGTCGTAATCACCCGGAACAGGCACGTCGGTCGAGATGCCAAAAGCGGTAACCGAGACGCCGTTGTCCGAACTTCGAATTGACCACCACTGACCGGTTGATGGCCGATAGATCGCGATGTCATCCTTGTTATCGCCATCGTAATCGGCTGGAACAGGGTTGTCGCCGCTCGCTCCGAAAGTTGCGACGCTGATGCCACCGCCGCTGTTTGCGATCCACCATTGATTTGTCGACGGGCGGAAGATCGCAACGTCCGTTTTCCCGTCGCCGCTGTAGTCTCCGCGCACCGGGACATCGCCCGACGCGCCAAAGCCTGTGATTATGGTGCTGCCGCCGCTGCCGAGAACGTACCAGACATTATTCGACGGTCGGAAGAGGGCAAAGTCGGCGCGGTTGTCGCCGTCGAAATCACCGGTTTGCGGAATGTCGCCCGCCAACCCAAAGTTGACGAATGAAAATGTGCTGTTCGAGCTGTTGAGAACATACCAGGTGCCGCTGGATGGCCGGAAAACCGCTGCGTCAGCTTTGTTGTCACCATCAAAATCGCCCGGAGTCGGAATGTCTGTCGACAGTCCCCAATTCACCGCGCCGAAACCGGCGGTCGATTGCAGCAGATACCAGTTGCCTTCGCTCGGTCTGAATACGGAGACGTCCGTTTTCCCGTCACCATCGAAATCGGCGCGCGATTTGACCGACGGATTGAACGAGCAGGAATAGTTGCCGACGACTCTCACGCCGTCGATGTACCATCCGGGATTCGGTCCTTGGCCGACGGTGTTGTCGTCAGAGCCGAACCGCCATCTGAGCTGCACATTTTGACCGGCAGATGAAGCCGGAAGTTGGACGGTCGAATTTACGTAGCCATTTGAAAGGCCATTCCATGCGTTGCGGTTTGCGAGCGGATTGTTTGCGCCCGCGCCAAGCACGCCGTTATAGCCGTTTTCGATAAAACGTCCGCCCGGGGTAATAATGTCCTGAAACGCGCCGCCGCCGATGCTGATCTCGAGCACGCCGCCATCCCAACCGCCTTCCGTGTCATAGCGGTTGCGGAAACTCACCGTCGCCGCAGTAGCCGTGATCGCCATTGTCGGCGATGTCAGGTCGGTGCCGCCGCCGACTGTAGCCGGGTTTAGCGCGTAAGCCGAATTTGGAACAGTGTCCGCGTTTAGCGTCGAGTTTACAAAATTCACGCCGCTTTGCACGACGGTCGCCGTCCAACCGGCTGGCAGTGTCGGAGCGGTTACTCCATCGAAATTCTCGGTAAACGTCGTTTGCGGAACACCGACGATGATCGTTCGACTAAAACTCGTCGCGCCAAGACTGCTGTTGACGTTGAAGGTCAAGGTCAAAGAGCTGCCGCAAGGCGTTCCCGCCGGAACGGTGTAGCTGATGCCCTGGCTTGCGGTTGCTCCATGATTTATGGTTCCGTAATTGACCGAACCGCCGCCGACAAGCTGAACCGCGACATTTAAGGCTGGATTTCCGGTCGTGTTGCTGAGCGGGAAATTGATCGTTAGCGGTTCGCCGGGTTCCGGGAACCCGTCATTGTCGCCGGCTGAATCCGACACCGAAATCGCCGGCGTCTGCAGCAGGTTTGGCGAGTCAAAGGCTTCGGTCACTCGCGCGTTACCCGTTCCAGAGCCGACGTTCTGGATCGACGCACTAAAACCCATGCCGCGAATCGCGAAACCAGCCCACGCGTCAGCAACATCGGCTGCCGTTCCGCTTGCCAAAGCGGCCGCGATGATAGCGTCGCGCTCGGTCAGAAATGTCGGCCCGAGCGGGGCAAGCTTCATGCCGTCCGTGACGAACTGAAGCCAACGACGGTTGCCGACTTCCCAGCCGAGCCTGGCAACATATTTAGCCCGCACTTCCCACAGAGCACTGCTCCACACCTCGCCCGCGTTATGCACTTGATCGGCCGAGCCTCCGCCGCGAGGCGGGAATGCTCCGTCGTTAATATTTATCTGTACTCCATCGATATCCGCGAAGGTCAATGGGTTGTGGGGACGGTTCAATGGCCCGCCGGTGAATGACATTATCGCCTTCGGGAAGCGGCGTATGCCGTAATAGTAGTTTCCGAAAAATGTCGGCGTTACGAGAACATAACCGCCCGTAGTGTAAATGCCCGCCAACGGATCGCTTTCCTGAGAGGTCATTGCATGAGCATAAAAATCGCTCCAGCCTTCGCCCATTCCGCGTGACATATTGAGCGAGAGCCCGCTGCCGTTTCCGTGCAGGCGGTTGGACGTCCCGTGGGTCGCCTCATGATAAATGATGTCCACGTCGGTCGTGCCGTCGCGGTCCGGGTCGGGGCCGGTGAATATGTACATCTGCATCCGTCCGCGTCCGCCGTCGGCCGGCGTCGAGAAGTTTGCATTGTTCGTACCCGAAGAATCCTGACCCTCCGATCTGATGCGGTCGGCACCGACGCCTCCGCGGCCGAAGTTATCGTTCTGGAAGTTTCGCGCTTGTTCGGTAAATCCCAGACGGTAAAGCTCGTCATGGTACCAGTTCATCGCGTAGAACATTTGGATGACAGCTCCGCGCTGTGCCTGCAAAGTCAGCGGAGTGTCGCCGGGGGCAGGATTTCCGGGCGGCGGATTCCATGTGGACGTGAACACGCGGCAACCTGCTCCCGGGCACGGCCCGTCGCCAGGTTGCGGGGCATCGACACCGTCAGGCGCCACGCGGTCCAATCCGGCCTCGTTCGAGTTGCCGTCCGTTACGTTCTGTCCGTCGTTGATCCAGCCAAGATTGTTGAAGGTGTATGGAGCCTCGTTGCCAATTCGCGCCACGTTCACTCGCGCCAGTAGTGATCCCTGAGTTCCCAGATTCGGATCGATCGGTCCCGGTGTCAGCGGTGCCGGCGACTCGGCAGAGTTCACCATCGCGAGCGGGTTATTGTAAACCTGCATTGTAGCCGATTCGGTCTGGTCTTCCGTTATGTTCTTGCGCCAGAGCACTGTGCGGGTGTGGGCGTCGACGATCACGTAAAAAGCATTAATCGGCTGCCATATCAAAACGCGCCACGCCGGAATTGCAACGCCCGGTTCGATCGGAAAATACATCTTCTCGGCGGTCGTAGTCGAATCGCCTGTGCCGAAAACTTCTTTTAGACCAGTCGACGCTTTTGCATTGTGCCGCAGATCGAGCTTCGAGCCATCATTATTTATTGACCGCAACGCAGCATTTACCGCATTGGCCGGCTCTCCAAAATTTGTTGAAAGGCTCTCGTAGTCGAGACCCGGAGCGAGGTTGTTGATCACGCGAATCATCTCGCCGCGTTTTGTAAACCCTGCCTTTACCTCGCCGCGAAACACCGGCACGCCATTGATGAACTGTTCGAGGTGGGCGAACGAAAGATTGCCATCCGGGTTCGTGTAATCTGCTGTGACTTTTAGCTCATCAGCTTGCCGGTCCGTAACGCCTATGAGCGTAGTATTCTCTTTAACAAACGCGCGCAAGATCTCTGAGCGCTTCTCGCTCGAACTCCCGGTCAAAAATTCACGGCCGAGATTTACTTCGGGCGTGATAACTTCGGGCGTGCGAATATCCAGGTTGTATTCGACCTTGAGCGTCGGCACGCGCTGTCTGAGCGCAGTTTCGCCGTCGACAAACGTCTGGCGCAGATCGGCTAGATTTGCCGCAGTCTTCGCAGCCGCTGTGCGATAAGCCGCGATCTTGTCATACGCCGATTTGTCGGCGCGGATATCATAATTCGCAAGCGCGTCGCTGTGGCTCTTTGTCTGCTCTAACAGGCCACCCGAGGCTTTGCTGGATTGCTGATGCGGCAAAAGAAGCATGATCGGGATAAGCGCAAGGATAACAAGCGAGAAAAGGACGTTGCGTTTTGACATAGAAAGATTCCCCTGTTTCGTTAATACAACTCGAAGCATTAAAATGAACATTCGCCAACTGGGCGATTTTGATAGAAAGCCGATTTTACATCAGTTCTTGCGACGAAAGCCAGAGCCCTGTCAACAAAATGAAAGGCGAAACGCAACAAAAAAAAGCAGGCGAGCATAACGGCCGAGTCTTTGGTCCCGACGGCCTGATTGCGCAGTTTCATCCGGCCTATGAGCATCGCGAAGGTCAGATCGAGATGGCGGCTGCGATCTCGCGTGCCTTTGGCGAAAAAAAACACCTGATCGTCGAGGCGAGCACCGGCACGGGCAAGACGCTCGCGTATCTGATACCTGCGATCGAGCAGGCGCTTCATGCAAAAAAGCGCATCATCATCTCGACCGGCACAAAAAATCTGCAAGAGCAATTGATGCAAAAGGACATTCCGTTTTTGCAAAAGATCTTGCCCGCAAAATTTACGGCGGCGTATATGAAGGGCCGCTCGAACTATGCGTGCCAATATCGTGTTCACAAGGCTGGTGATCAGCCGATACTCGACGGGCTCGACGAGATCGATCATTTTCGCAAAGTCGCCGATTGGGTTCGGGACACAAAGACCGGCGACCGCGCCGAACTGACCTACTTACCCGAAAACCTGAGCTTTTGGAATCGCATCAACGCTCGCAGCGACATTTGTATCGGGCAAAAGTGTCCCGACTTCGAGCCGTGTTTTATAACGCAGATGCGCGCTCGAGCCGACGCGGCGGAGATCGTCATCGTCAATCATCATTTATTTTTTGCCGATCTCAACGTGCGGGACAATCAGTTCGGCAAGGTTATTCCCGACTACGCGGCCGTGATCTTTGACGAAGCCCATCTGATCGAGGACATCGCGGCGGACTATTTCGGGTTTCAAGTTTCGAACTTTCGCATCGACGAGCTTGTAAAGGACGCAAATCAACTGCCGATCAGCGACGCGATCGCCGCTGCTGCGATCGGTAAAACGTGCGCAAAGATAACAGGGCTTAGCGAGCAGTTCTGGGTCAGATTTGATCAAGCTCGCGGTGCGGAAGGGCGATTTCCGCTGCTTGCGGATGAATTTAGCGAACGCACGAGCGACGGTGACACGCGTCCGACGCCGCTCGGCGAAGCATACAAGGCGCTCGACGAAACACTGAAACGTCTCGAAACAGAAACAGACGTTTTTAGCGAAAAAATTCCCGAGGCCGAGAGTGTCGTGCGGCGAATCAGGCAAACGCGATTCGATCTCGACTTTATCGTCCGCGTAGCCGACCGCAATTTTGTTTACTGGCTTGAGCGTCGGGGTCGCGGCATCTATCTGCAAGCCTCGCCGGTCGATGTCTCGCAACTGCTCAACGAAAAGCTGTTCGACAAAGTCGATACGTGCGTGCTCACGTCGGCGACGCTCTCGACAAACGGCAGCTTTAATTTTATTCGCGACAGGCTCGGTTTGAGCAAAGCAAAAACCGACACGCTTGTCGCGCCGTCGTCGTTCGATTACGAAAAGCAGGCGCTGCTCTATCTGCCAAAGGCTATGCCCGATCCGCGTGCGCCGGAATTCGCTCAAATGGCCGCCGCCGAGATCGTGCGGATCTTGCAGGCGACCGATGGCCGCGCGTTTGTTTTGTGCACGAGCAACCAATCGATGACCGCGTTGTTTGAATTAGTTTCTTCACGAATCGGTTATCCGTGCTTTTTGCAGGGAACGATGTCGAAGACCGGCTTGCTCGATAAGTTTCGCGCAACGCCGAACGCCGTTCTGTTTGCAACATCGAGTTTTTGGCAAGGCGTCGACGTTCGCGGCGAACAATTGTCGTGCGTCATCATCGACAAACTTCCGTTCGCCGTCCCGACCGATCCGCTCGTGCAGGCGCGCAGCAAATTCATTGACG
>JANOGL010000316.1:0-8126 GCA_031405985.1 Acidobacteriota bacterium
TATAGAGTGCGTTTGGGCCGATCGATTGGCGGATGATGAAGATCGGTGGGTTTAGCAGTCGTCCGTAATCGAAGCCGAACTCACCGCCGACTGGTGTTTTTATTCTAAAGCCGAGGCCTACTGTGTGCGTCCAACGCGCGCGTTGGTTGAGGCCGTCGATGTCGGTGGCGGCGGGGTTTGCGGGATTGAAAATTTCTTTTGCGCGCCGAAAGACGTTACCGCCGTCGTAGAACGGAACGGCGCGAATCGATTTCGAAATTGGAACGCGAGCTTCGATATTTGTGATCGCGATCGCATTGCCGCCAAAGGGAATCGTGAACGGATCGAGAAACACAGCGTTACCGCGGCTGTTGCGAAATGTTCCGGTCGGCGAGATCACGACGCGCGGCCCGGCTTCTTCAAACTTAAATCCGCGCAGATTATTTGAGCCACCGGCGAAGAAACGTTCGCTGATTGGCAACAGTCCGTTTAGCGACGGAAACGCGGCGTTTGTAAATCGGTTGCCGCCGGAAAACACGCTGCCGGCGCCGACGATCGCGCGTGCTGCGAGCGTTGTGCTACGCCCTTTTACCGACGGCAATGTGTAGTAATAATTGTAGCTCGCCTGAAATTTCTGAAAGCCAATGTTAGCCCCCAGAAAAGGCAGCGAAACGTTGTAATCAGCTGTCAGATAATAGCCACGCGTCGGATCTGAAGCGTTGTAGCGGCACGGATCTTCATTCGAGCCTTTCGCGATCAGATCGAGCAGTGAGTATTTAAGCGCGCAATTTTGCCGCGTATCGCGAACAAATGTCACGCCAAAGCCCGAGATCCGCGTTCGGCTGTCGGGCAGCAGCAGATCTTTAATGAGCAGGCTGTCGATGTTGACGAGCCGCACGTCTTCGAAACGCGCTCGGATAAAAAGAATACTGCGATTCTTGCGGCTGATCGTGCGGCTTGTTTCGGCCGTAAGAGCAAGGCGATTGATCGTCGGGCTTCCCGAGGAAGCACCGAATTGATCGATCGGATTGCCGTTCGCATCTACGCGTTGGACGATGCCAAAAGTGCCTTGGTCAAACGCCGAGCGAAAAAATCTCGTCACCGTCGAATCGCGCTGATACTGGGCCGACAGCGTAAGCGGCGCAAAACGCTTCACACCATCGGGGATAAAACGCGGATTTATAAAATCAAATTGCACGAGCTGCTGGCGTTGACTGAACTTTACACGCGCGCCGCCCTGCCAAAGATTGCCAAAGAGATTGACGTGGCGAATGTCGAAAAATCCGCTCAGCCCCAAGTCGGTCGAGTAACCGCCGCCGTAAGATGCCAAGCGCGGAGGCTGTTCGTCAACGCTGACGATCACGTCTGTGAGCCGGCTGCCGTCGGGAGCATCGCCGACCGGCTGTGATTTTATCTCGACACGCGAAAATGCATCAGTTGCATACAGATTTTGCTCGCTCGAATAAATGTCGGCCGCACGCAGCAACTCGCCTTGGCGCAAGGCGATTGTCCTCAATACCGACTCTCTGTCAGTATTGTCATTGCCGGTCACGAGCACTCGATTGATGACGACCTTTCGCCCTTCGCTCTCTACTTTGAATTCTATTTTTAAATTACGCGGTTCGTCAGGTTTAGGATCGACAGGTTCGATGATCGACGAAGTCACACGTGCCTCGTAATAGCCCGCGTCGGAATAATATTTAGCGAGCCGCTGTGTTGCGTTCCGCACTCTCGCACGTGAATAATTACCGCCGATCAACGAAGGGAGCTCGGCACGCAGAGTGTCCGTCGCGATCGCTTTATTACCCGTGATATTTACTTCGCTGACGATGGTCGGGGGCCCTTCCTCGATCTCAAACGTAATGATTAGATCATCGCCGGAAGGCGAAACGCCTCGATTAACACGTACTTGAGCATATTGATAACCAAGTTCGTGCATCAGCGACTCGATAGTGCTTTTATCTTCTTCGAGAATACGCTCGCTAGTGTAACCGCGGCCGTAGCCAAGCACCGGAATGATGGCGAGCGGATTCGCCACTTGCGAGTTGAGAATGGTGCTAATGTCTTCAATGGTAAGTTTGTCTGTGCCGCGAACACGAATTTTCGCAAGACGCAACTTGCGGTTGAGATCCACCTTGTATTTGACCTGAACTTGTTTCCCAGTTAGATCCTCGCCGCCGAGAAACGAGCAGAGGAACTGCGTGTCGTTCGCGATCGGGTCATTCTCGGTGTCGACAAGCTGAGGCGTCGCCGAACATAATGGCGTCACGTCTGCGAAAAAGTAACCCTGCTCCTGATAATTATTTTCGAGCCGGCGTTCGCCCTCGACAATCGCTGCATAATCGAGAGTGCCTTCGCGTAGCACCGGCAGCAGATTTTTACGCGATTCTTTTTTTTCTTTGCCCTCGGTTTCGGTTACGACTTCGACGGTCGGCCCGGCCTTGCCGGTAAAACTGACCGAGATCGTATTAGCGTCGCTGTCGTATGTTATGCGCGGTTCGTCGAGCTCGGGTGCGCCGAACTTTTCTTTTCGTAGCAATTCGCGAATTTTGGCTGTGTCAGTTATTACACGTTCACGCGTGTAAAGTCCGTCTTTTCTGAGTTTTAGAGCCTTCGGAGGGATCGGTTTTTCATAACCTCCGATCTTCACACGCACCTCATCGACGCGAGCGGGCTCATTGAGGGCGACTCGAAAGGTCACGCCGACATCCGATTGATACTGCAGCGGTCGCTGTTCGTAAACGACCTCGGAACGATAGTAGCCACGCTCGCGAAGGTAATCGAGAATCTGGTCGGCGTTGCTCCGAAGAATCTGTTCAGTTATGACCGAGCCGGGCGTGACGAGATTTAATTTGAATAAAAGATCTTCCTCTGTAACTTTTTCACCGACAGATTTCCCAACGACAACAGAAACACGCTGCGCCTGTGTCTTACGCCTTATATTGAAGTTCAGCGCAACGCCGACACCGTTCTCGAGCGCGGCGGAGACCGAGACGGTATCAACTTTTTTTGTTTTGTAGAGAGCTTCGATCGCATCGCGGATACGCGGAGTCGAATAAACATCGCCAACCGCGTCGCGTGCGATGCCACGATATTCCTCGATCGCCTTTGTGTCGTCGTCGGCACCGCTGATCGAGATGTCGATCTTCGTGATCGGCCTTTGTTCGTATTTGTTTTGAGCAAACGGCGACGCTGCGCACAGCAGGACAACGCCGACAAACAAAAGCATCTGCCAGATCTTGTGCAAACCTGTGTTGGTGAAGCCTCTTGCCATCAAAACGCCGATTGGCGAAACCTAAAACCTCTTTCTAAATCGGACCTCAAAACTAAAGTTGTCGCGGTTGCGCGTAACGTTCGTCAACGCACGGTTCTCGTACTGTGCGACAAACGATAATCTATTCGACACGCGATACTCGAAGGCAAGCACCTGATTCTGATCTTGCGAAAGATTTGTCGAGTATGTGACGCGCAGGTTGTTGTTGATCTGCCGCCCGACCGTGAGGCGCGCCGACGCATTTACCTGTTGGCCGGAAATTATCGGGTCGATCTCGAAAACATTCAAACCAAATAATTTATCCGTTGCTTTTCGTGCCGGAGTATTAATGATCGAGTCAGTCAGAACTTCGGCCGCCGTGCTGATGCCGGTCTGTGCGAACGTCGGCAGTCCGCCGGCCGTGTTCGTTAAACTTCCCGTCGTTATCA
The DNA here is from genome assembly GCA_031405985.1 of Acidobacteriota bacterium. Taxonomy (GTDB): domain Bacteria; phylum Acidobacteriota; class Blastocatellia; order Pyrinomonadales; family Pyrinomonadaceae; genus OLB17. The sequence goes on from JANOGL010000316.1 coordinate 3,682, forward strand.
GCGAAACAACGTCGGCCTGCGGTAACGCGGGACTCGAACGCACCGTCAGTGTAGCGAGCTCCGATTCTTTAAGCGGCCCGTTGTAGTTAACAAAAATTTGGTAACCCGCGATCTCGGTCTCAGCTTGTAGTTGAAGGACGGGATCGATCGCCGTTTCCGGCGGAAATTCAAGCACGCCACGCTGCACTATGTAACGATCTTTGCGGAAGAGGATCGTGCCGCTGTTTGCTGTGATACGTCCCGCGAGACGCGGATTGCTTGCATCGCCGCTGAGCGCCAGCGACACCGATGCCGTCAGATCTGCGATATTGTTGCGAACTATAAGAGCGTCGCGGCCCTCGATAACTAGATCGAAACGCGGCGGCAGCGTCGTGCCCGTTGTACCCGAGAGAACCGGATCGCGTCGTGATGTCAGCAAATTTGCAAGGTCGATGTCTTTTGAATAGACACTTCGACGCGCAAGAACGCGACCCGATATCGTCATTTGCAGCGGAGCGTTTGTTGTAGCGCGTTGGCCGCTGACCTCAAGCTTCGCATCACCGGTCGTAACGAAATCTTTCGGCAGCGGAACGGTGACGTTATCACCGACGAGTCCGAAACGAAATGCCTGCACGCTCAAACCGTTCAGCGTGCCACCGCCATTCGCAGTAAATTTGCCGCCGCCTAGATAACCGGTAGCCTCCTCGACTTCAACTTGATCGGTCGTGAAGATAAGGCGTGCCTTTATCCGGTCGGCGGTGAATCTGTCGATACCGAGAAACGACGCGACAGCACCGTTGACGACGTCCGCGGTGCCCGAGAGACGCGCAGTCGAGTTAGGGCCCGACAGCCGAACGGATGTGTCGGCAAGACCCGCGAAAAACGTGTCCTTTGAAAAGAGATTGAGCAGCGTCAGGTTGACGCGGCCGTCGATCGACAGATCGTTTACCGCGTCATCGGTGAGAGCTTTCGTTCCCGAAATCGTCATGTTCGAACCGCCGCCGGAGAAACGCGCTTTTTCAAAAAAGACTTCGCGTTTGTTGAATCGAATCACCACCGGTTCAGACGCCGCGAGTGGCGTGTCCTGAATCTGCAACGCAAGCTGCGAAAATTGCGCCGTGCCGCTTAAATTATCAGCCGTGAAGACCCGCTTGCCGTTTGCGTCCGTCGTTGTGAGATTGCCGCCGAATTCGACTCGACCGGTTCCGGTGCCGGTAATCGGATAACTTTTTAGCAGCGGCACGAAAGCGAGAAACGGCGCGAGCGGACTCTGATCAAAGTCCGTCGACGCGGTCAGCGGCATATCGTCGCTGCCGAAATTTACGTTTGCGTTGAGGACCTGCGGGCGGCCTTCGAGCGTTGCGGTAAGATTCGCGGTCAACACCTGGCCTCGCGTCACACCGTTAAATGTCACGTCACCCAATGCATTCTCGCCAACGTTGACGCCGCGTGCCATTGCGTTGAAATTGACGTCATAAGTCGAAGCCTGCAAAGCAACGCCCGTCGCTCTCGCCGTAAAATCCATGTCACCCGTGATAACCGGAATCGCATCGTTTGGCGGCAAGAACGCAAGCGCGAGCGGGACGGGGACGGCATTGCCCGCGAGGTCGAAATTGAACGCTTCGCTCGCACGATCGTAATTTCCTTTTACACTCAAACGCCCGGCTCCGACGCGCATCTCGGCTTGTTCGAGATCGATCCGAGTGCCCGCAAAGACTGCTTTGACCGCGAGATTATCGAATGCCTGACCCGCGATCACGCCGGTGGCGGCAGCGAGATTGAGCTCGCCCTGAGCGTTATCCGGCAAACCGCGAATGTCGAGCGTGCCTGACGTGCGGCCGTCAAGATCACGAATTCTCACCGGTAATTCGACAGGTAAGGCCGCGAGCAGACTGCCCGCGTTGATGTCCGTAAGCGTCGCCGTGACAGCTATGTTATTCACTCCGCCGGTCGGAATATCGACCGTGAATTGCGCCCTTCCTCCGTCGCGTTGTTGCAATTTGCCGTTCGCAAACTGGGTTCCCAACGGCGTAACTGAAACGTCGGTCGTAACGCTGCCGATTTCTTTTCCCTTTAAGGAGATCGATTCGAGCTCAACACGCCCTTTTACGTCTGGATCCGAAAAATTACCTGTGACCTGGCCATCAAACGTCAGATCACCCGCGATCTGAACCTGCATCTCATCCATCTGTTTCGCAAATTCCGGCGACACGCCGAGCACGCGCACAAGACGATCGACCTCGCCCGCGTCGGTCGAACGAAGTGCTAAGGTCAATTCCGAATTTTCGTCCTTCAGATCAAATCGGCCGGTGGCATTTAAGTTACTGTTTGCAGATGTGAGATTTGCGACATCGATCGTAAATAGGCCGTCAGTCCCGCTCAAATTCACCTCGCCGCTCACTGGAATCAAGCCATCTTCGGCGCTGCCGGCATTCGCGATAATGTCGGCTCTGAGCGTCCCCGTCGCGTTGCGAAAACTCGTTCCTGCAAACGTCAGATCGACGCGGCCGGTCGTTTCGCCATCGACCGGTATCACGCGTCCAGTCTGCAATGCGAGCAGTTTGCCGATGTCGAGATTTGTAAAATCGCCCTTGATCTGCGACTGCATGCGGTTGTTGAGCGCGATGGTCGCGTTGCCGTTGAGCTTACCGTCCATGACGTCGGCCGTGAGGTCGTTGAGAGCCGCGCGGTCGTTGGTCACCTCGACCTTCGCAGTTGCCGAGCCAAGAGACACGCTTCCAAGTGCTCCGCCGCCGAGACTCATGTCCGCCGTAACCCGATAGCGGCCCGACGGTTCTAGAATAAAGACGGGTCGAGCAACTTTTACGTTCTCGAGATTACCGCCTTGCGGCAGCGTCGAGGTTTTATTTAACGCTACGTTGCCGGCGTCGATGTCGTCGGAACGGCCTTCAATACGGCCTTGCCGGATGTTGAGCCTGACGCCGCCTATATTCAGGCTGCCGAGATTCGCAGCGTCGGTACTGATCTTTGCAACGCGGAGTTTGTCTGCGTAGATGACCGTCTCAGCCCTGTTGTCACGAAGCTCAATTGACGGTGCCTCAAGTCCGAAGATGGTCGCGGCATCGGCATCGAGCTGTTCGGCGCGAAGATTGTCGGCGAACACTTCGTTCGATGTCGGCAGATCGGTGAAGCGAAACTTATCCGCCGAAAGATTTTTGAAACGAGTTCCTTTCGCCTCCGCACTTTGCGAACGCAGGCCATCGACATCTACGTCGGTTCTGCCGCCCTTGTCCGTCACACGAACGTTTCGTCCCCGTATTCCGTTCAGCTTGTAGTCCTTTGTTGTGAACGAGCGGGCTTGCGCGTTTGGCGACGTGAGCCGAGTCGTTCCGTCTGCACTTGAGAATTTTAGATTGCTGGCGTTTAGGTCGCGGAATTCATTGCTCTTAATCTTTAAACTACTCGTCCGGCCAGTGGCGACTTCGGCGCGGAACTGGCGGTCTTTATATTCGGCAAACGAGTCTCTTAAAAACAAACCGCCGAGCGACAGCGACTTTGAACTCGCGGCCGCAGCCTGTAGATCGCCGAGCCAGCGGAAATCCGTGCCCGTCCCTCGCACATTGCCGACGAGCTTTAGAAAATCGACGCGAAAATCGTCGAACGTGAGCATACGCGCGATCGCCGTGCCGTTTGCGTCATATGAATTATTAACGCCGCTTACCGTCGCGTTGATATTAACGGCTTGCAGATAAACGCCGGCGGCCCGCAAAGACTGGCTGTCGGCCTCACCGACGATCTTGTAAGTTTCGCCCTCGCCGGTCACACGGCCATTGAAATTTGCAATGCCGGTCATCGCCGTGCCGTTCGGTAAGAGCGTCGCTGCCTGCGTCAGATCAACCGTCGATCGAATGTTGAGATCGTATTTCGGCGACGCCCAATCGGTGAGCGTGCCAACCAGCGTTGATTTGCCGATGGGCGTCGTCAGTTTGAATTCGCTGATCTCGGCGCCGTTTCGCGTCGCGACGCCCGCAGCTCGAATGTCGATGTTCTCAACGATTTTTTCGTCATAAACAAAATTCGAGTCGGTCGAGGTCAGGTCAAATTTGTAACGCCGCTGCTCGTCGGGAACGTCGTAGTTTTCGGGTTCAAGAAAAAAGAGAACGTTCTTCGCGTCGCCCGAAATCTTTCGCGAAAAATCGTCAAAATGCACGACGCTGTCCTGTATCGAGAACTTCGCCGACTCGTATCTAAAGTTCACGCGCGAACCTTCTTCTTCGACAAGGTGAAGATTCGCAAAATTTGAGCGGCCGTTCTCGTCAAATTTTACCCACACCTCTGCGCCATTAATCTCGGTTTTATCGATCACAATGTCGCGGCTCAATTGCCACGAATACAGATCTTTGACCGTCATCACGAGCTGTGCGTCGCGGATGAAGAAAAGTTTTTCGCCCGTGAGCTTATCATTGAATGTCACGTTTTTTAGTTCGAGCGTGAGCGGATTGATC
>JANOGL010000035.1:0-4430 GCA_031405985.1 Acidobacteriota bacterium
CCGGTAATCTTTTGAAAAAGGTCGTCGACGAAGCCGTCGCCGCTGGCCGGGTCCGCGCACATGAGGACGACGAGTAGTGTTAAGGAAAATCAAACAGGATACACAGGATTGGCAGGATAAAACCAATTATCGATCTTTCACGTAATAAATCCTATCTATCCTGTTCATCCTGTTAGAAATCCTCTTGAGTTAGGAGTATTTATGAAAAGACAAATTATTTTTTCTATCGCAATTCTCACATTTATAGTTGTTACGGCCACGGTCGCACGGGCGCAAGTTCGCCCGCCAGTCCCACGCGGTAGCCAAAAGGCGACCGTAATGCAGACGATCGGGACGACTGAGATTTCGATCACATACAGCCGCCCGGCGGTAAAAGGCCGTGTGATCTATGGCGATTGGCCGACGCCGGTTGCGGGTGAAGCGACGCTCGACGACGGCCGTGCTCGTCCGGCGGGAGCACCGCTCGTTCCCTTTGGACACATCTGGCGTGCCGGTGCAAACGAAGCGACGTTATTCACAGTCGCGGATGATGTATTGATTAACGGCCAACCGCTCGCCGCCGGCAAGTACAGCCTGCACATGTTACCGGGCAAGGATGCCGACTGGACGATCATATTTAACAAAGACGACGGCCAATGGGGCAGCTTCAGCTATGACGCCAAGAAGGACGCCCTTCGCGTAAAGACTAAACCCCAGTGGGTCGCTGACAGCAAAGAACTGTTGACGTACGGCTTTGACGAAGTCGGCGAAAAGAGCGCGTCGGCATACCTGCGTTGGGAAAAGGTCAAGGTACCTTTCGCCGTCGAGGTAAAGGACGTAGTCGGTTCGACAATGACAAGGCTGCGAGCCTATGTCGCCGGTGCTAAATCAGATGATCCCGGCCCGGCGTTCAACGCGGCAAACTATGCTAAGGCCAATAAACAGAATGACGATGCAATAAAGTGGTTTGACATGGCGGTAAAAGCCTCGGACGAATTGATTAAGGCAAAGCCGACATTCGCCAATTACCGCCAGAGATCGAACATCTTTTTTGCAGCGGGTCGAATGCCCGAGGCCCTCGCGGCTGCGGAAAAAGCAGTTGAGGTTGGGAAAGCCGAAAAAGCCGACACCGCCGCTCTCGAAAAGCGCATCGCCGACATTAAGGCCGGCAAGCAATAAGAACGTTAGCAACAAAAAAGGCACGAAAACCGGCGAATTCCGTCGATCTTCGTGCCTTTCATATTTGCCGAAACTACCTCTCAGGCAGTTTTCTTGTGGCAGATCGCACATTGCGCCTGCACGGGCCCCTTAGATACCGGAACGGTCTTTTTCACCTCGGCGTGACAACCGACACAATTGCGATGCATCGCCTGCATATTCGTCAGCGCGATGAGGGCGGTACTTCCCTCATGCTTTACCTCAGGAACCTTATCAAGCAGCTTGGGCTTTGTGTCCTGTCGAGAATGACAATCGCGGCACGCCACGACACCTGCTCCCTTAGGGTCCTTAGAAAACAACTCGGCAGTTAGTGTAGTTGTTCGATCACTCGGCCACGCGGTCTTGAGCGGCGGATGTTTTTCAACCTCGCTCTTGGGCTGCGCTGTGTGGTGACACGAAACACATGCGATCGTCTTGGTCTGATCGATCGTATAGGCTCCGCCGTTATGCTTGACGTGATTGAACGTCACCTGACCGAGTTTCGCGTCTTTTCCTAGCGTTATCACCTCAGGCATTTTCGGCTCATCAGCCTGTTGGGCCCGAGCCCTGTTGCTGAGCGTGTCTGAACCGCAAATAATCAACCCGATACCGCAAATAAATGTCGTAACTAAAAAAAAGAGTCTCGTTTTCATAGCGTTTTCCTCTGGTCAAAATATATTGCTAGCTTATTCAAAAATCACAAGAAGGTACGTGACCTTCGTCACTATTCAGCTTTTAGATGTACCAACCTAGGAGCACTATGCCCCAAAAGCCCCGTGCGGGCAAACTTCTCGGTGAGCGCATGCATCCTTGACTTTATAGCGTCGTTTCATCGCAGTCTCTGGAATTGAAATGCTGGACGCTCAATGTTCCACTCTGATAAAATCACGATCATGAAAAAAGCATTTGCTCGCAGCGTCGTTTTTCTTCTCGTTGTTGGATTTATCTACACGCCTGTCTGGGCTACATGCGGCGGCGGCGGCGGTGGAGGCGGCGGTGGAATGTCCGGCAGCGGCTCGGGCGGCAACAACACGGTCGTCTATCACGTGCCGTGGAAAATTCGCGATGATAAGCTGCCGGCGGTTAGGTCGGGGCTTGTCCTTTACTGGTTTCCGGCATCCGCTGACGAAATAAAGAAATCAAGTCTGCGCGAATCGCGCGATCTGTCGCTTTACGCCGGTCAGTGCGTCGCTATGGAGCTCGCCGACAGCCGCCTCGCAAATTTCAACACGCTTGTCGGCGAATCGAAACTTCCTGTCGCAGTGCTCGCCAACCCTGACGGAACCTCAGTGAGTAAACTAGAGAATAAGAACGGCAGGCTCGACGTTAAAGATGTAGAAAAACTCGTCGGCACCGAGGTCAAATCGCGCAAAACGACTCTCGAAGCCAACATGAAAGACGGCAAAGCGAAAGCCGCTGCCGGCGACAACGGCGCCGCGATCAAGGCGTTTCAGTCAGTGCTCGAACAGCGCTGCATGTTTGCCGATAAAGCCAAAGAGGCAGCGAAAGAACTGAAAAAACTCGGCGTCGAGAATATCGGCGAGATGCCCCTGTCGCCAAATTTCGACGCGAAAGTTTCCGCGACGATGATTCAAACAATGAAACGCGGCCTCATTGCCGAGAACAAGGCGCAATACATGCTCGCGAAAAAACTTTACACCGAGGCGCACAAGATGGACACTGCCGATCCGGCGCCGCTGCGTTACCTCGCCGAGCTTCACCGTCATCATATAGGCGACTGGGACAACGCAAAACTGAGATTCAATCAAATTCTCGACATGCAGTCCGACCCGCTTTCGCGTGCGGTTGCGCTTCACGGACTTGGCAAGATCACGATTCACGAAGGCGAATTCAAAAAAGGTCTCGGCCTGATGGAACAGTCCGCCGACACATATCCGACCGCTCTCGCGTATCGCAATCTCGCGGTCTATTGGAACTCAGAGTACGACTTCAAACAAGGCGATTTCTACACGCAAAAAGCACTCGCGATGGATCCGAAAGACTCGTATAACATTGTCTTCGCCGCGGTTTTCATGGCGATGTCGGGTAAAAAAGACGAGGCTCTAAAGATCGCGACCGACAACATAAATCTGCTGCCTGCGTCATATAATCTCGCGGCCGTTTACGCTCAGCTCGGCCAGCGTGACAAAGCACTAAAACTTCTCGAACGCCACTTCTACAAATACGAGCGTTACCACGCCGTGCGGCAAAAAGAGATGATGGAAGCCCGCGTCGACGCCGTGTTCGATTCACTTCGTAATGACAAAGATTTTCTCGCACTGACCAAACACGCTGACGGCATGCTGCCGATGCCGATGTCACCGCGACAGGCAATGCCGATGCAGCACTAATTTTTTAACGCAAAGTCGCAAAGTAACAAAGACGCAAAGAAGAATAATTCAATCCTTTGCGTCTTTTGCATCTTCGCGTCTTTGCGTTGAATCTCCGCTCAGAGCAAAGTTCCCTCGATGCCACATGGAATCGAGTAAACACTTTCGCCGGTTGCGACGATCATTTCGCCTTTGCGTGTGAAGCACAGGCCGACGATGTTGTTGCCGGCGGCGAACTGTTCGCACGACGCGCCGTCGCTGGTGATGCGGACGATTCCGTGACGGCCTTTGTAACACGCGGCGATATATAAGTTGCCGGATTTGTCGAATGCCAACCCTTGCGGCCGCCCGAAGCCACGAAAGTATGTCGTCACATCACCTTTTTTATCGACGGCGTAAACTGCATCATGACTTGCGAGTCCGGGTGCGGTCACATACAAACGTCCGTCAGGGCCGAACGCCATGTGATACGCTGCGACGGACGGCTCTACAATAGCAAAAGTTTCGGGCGCGCTGAATTCGCGCACGCGGTAGATCGTTCCTGAGCGGTCGCCGACGTACATTCGATTTTCGTGATCGAACGCAATGCCGGTCGCGATGCCGAGACGCGTCGCATACACGGTCGCAGTTCCGTCGCGGCTGACAGCGTAAACTTCGCCCTGCGCGCGATTTGTGACATACATCATGCCTTCGCGGTCGAACGCAATGCCTGTCGGATTTAGGATCGGCTCGGGAAGTTCGTCGAGATAGCCGTCGGTTTCGAGACGAAAAAGCGTCGCCGGCAGATGCTGTCCGCGTCCGCCCGAACGCGTCAAAATTACTGCGTCGTCCGACGGATCGACCGCCGGGTTCGCGACGATGTGCATGTTGTCGGCAATTTGCTGACCGACTGTGATCTCGTGTGTGTTGCTAACGGCGCCATCG
>JANOGL010000345.1:0-4271 GCA_031405985.1 Acidobacteriota bacterium
CGGCATGTGAAAAACCTCTTCGGCAAGCTCGACAGCGCCCTCCATCTTCGAGCTCCCGCCCGTCAGGACGATGCCGGCGGCGATCATGTCCTCGAAGCCGCTGCGCCTGAGCTCGTCGCCGAGATCGTCTCGATCGAGGGCGAACAGGTTGGCGAAGAAGGCTGTTTGTCCTTTCCGGGTCTTTTTCAGGTCGTTAAGCGTGAAATGCGCGTGATTGCACGAGCGCAGAATGTAAAAGGCGAGCTCTATGAGCTGGACGTCAGCGATCTTGCGGCGCGGTGCATACTGCATGAGACCGATCATTGTGACGGCATCGTGTTTTTGGACAGAATGACGCCGCTCAAACGGCAGCTTGCAAAGCGTAAGATCAAAGCATTACAAAATACAGGAAAGTGGAACTAGAAGATCTGAATTTACAGGAAACCAAACTAACCGCCGAGGTTAGCTCCAGCGGCGAGCTCAATAAGTATCTCACCGTGGGCTGGGTGCTTATTCTTAGCTATGTGAAACACCAGAACGACGGCCAGGAGCCGCGATTCGTGGTCGCGTGGCAGCACGAAACCCCGCCTGTTTTCCCTGAAATTCTCGACGAATGGGAGCGGCGTGAGATGAGACGGCAGCGTAACCGCTAGCGTCTAATTTATGCCGCCAAAGGTTCGCGAGTTAATTACAATGTTGGAAAGGGCCGGCTTTGCAGTTCGTTCGGGCAAGGGCAGTCATCGGGTTTACTCACATCCCGCGGTCGTGAAAACTGTTACAATATCCGGTAAATCAGGTGATGACGCTCACCGCTACCAAATCAAGGATGTTCGAGAGGCTCTCGATTCTTTGAAGCAGAAATAGTTATGACACACAACAGGTACAAGAAGGTGGTCTATTGGAGCGACGAGGATGAATGCTTCATCGGTATTTGTCCGGAACTTATGTTCGGCGGCGTGCATGGAGACGATCCTGTTGAGGTCTTCAAAGAACTAAGTGAAGCCGTAGAAGAAACTATAGAAATAATTGTTGCTGACGGCAAACCACTACCAGAACCTCGCAGTAGTGTCCTGGTTGAGACAATTTGAACCGCATACCAACATGCAAACACAAAAAACATTGGACGAATTTAGAAACGAACCGTTTACAGATTTCTCGAAGCCAGAGAACGCCGACGGGATGCGCTCCGCATTGGTCAAGGTGAGCAGCGAGCTCGGCCGCGAATATCCGGTAGTTATCAACGGTGAAAAGATCGAACTCGGTTCTAAGTTTCACAGCATTAATCCGGCGAAGACAAGCGAGGTCGTCGGCGTGTTTTCCGAAGGTGACAGCGACACGTCGCTCGTCGAAAAGGCGATCACGGCGGCGAGCGAGGCCTTTAAAACTTGGAAGAATGTGCCGCCTGCGACTCGTGCAGAGTATCTTTTCAAAATCGCCGACATTATGCGCGAGCGAAAGCACGAGTTGTCGGCGTGGATGGTGTTTGAAGTTTCAAAAACGTGGGCCGAAGCCGATGGCGACACGGCTGAGGCGATAGACTTTTGTGAGTTTTACGGCCGCGAGATGCTACGTTGGGCCGAGGAGCAGCCGATCACGCCGCTTGCCGGCGAGAGAAATCAGTTCGAATATATTCCGCTCGGCGTCGGAGCAGTAATTCCGCCGTGGAACTTTCCGCTCGCGATCATGGCCGGGATGACGATGGCCGCAGTTGTCGCCGGCAACACAGTCGTTTTAAAACCTTCGTCTGACAGCCCAACGATTGCTGCGAAGTTTATGGAGATCGTCGAAGAAGCCGGGTTGCCAAAAGGCGTTGTGAATTTTATTAGCGGCAGTGCGAAGACAGGGGAGGCGATGGTTACGCATCCGAAGACGAGATTTATCTCGTTCACGGGCTCGAAAGGCGTCGGTTTGCACATTAACGAAGAAGCTGCGAAAACTCGTCCCGGGCAGATTTGGATCAAGCGCGTCGTAGCCGAAATGGGCGGCAAAGACGCGATCGTGGTGGCCGATGACGCGGCAGACCTCGATGCTGTTGCCACCGGCGTGGTCGCTGCTGCGTTCGGCTTTCAGGGGCAAAAGTGTTCGGCGTGCTCACGGCTGATCGTTGACGAGAAAGTTCACGACGAACTTATGACGAAGATCGTCGAACTTACAAAGAAACTCACCATCGGCCAGCCGACTGACGGCGACACAAATGTCGCGGCCGTAATAAACAAACGCTCCTTCGACACGACTCTTGATTATATAAAGAAGGGAATCGATGAGGGCGGCATTTGTTTAACTGGCGGCAAAGGCGACGATAGCGAGGGCTTTTTTATCGAGCCGACGATCATCGATAACGTCGCACCGGGCGCTACGATCGAGCAGGAAGAAGTTTTCGCACCGGTGCTAGCCGTAATAAAGGCGCGAGATTACGATCACGCGATCGAGATCGCAAACGATACTGAGTTTGGTCTGACCGGTGCGGTTTACTCCGCGTCGCAGGAACGACTGGAGCAAGCGAAGCGTGATTTTCACGTCGGCAATTTGTACTTGAATCGCAAATGTACCGGCGCACTTGTTGGCGTTCATCCGTTTGGCGGATTTAATATGAGCGGTACCGACTCAAAGGCCGGCGGTCGCGAATATCTACTGCAGTTTATGCAGGGCAAATCGACATCGCAAAAAGTTTAGAAGCAAGTGTCAGTAGCCCGACCGTTAGAGAGGGCGCCTGCAATGCTATGGGGCGCCCTTACTTACGTGCGGGCTACGGATAGGAAATCGACATCGCAAAAAGTTTAGAAGCAAGTGTCAGTAGCCCGCGTGTAAACAAGGGCTACCGTTGAGAATATTCTACGGCAGCCCTTACTTACGTGCGGGCTACGAACATGAAATCGACTTCGCAGAAAATTTAAGACATGAAAAAGCTAAGATTTCAGTTGCTCGCCGTGAGCGTCATCGTTTCGCTGCTCTCTGTAACGGTTTTCGCACAGAAAAAACCGGTTGTTAAAACGCCAAAGCCGATAATATTTGCTGTGCTTAATGATGGCAAAACCCTCGAGCCCATCGCTTACGTCAATAAAGGCAAGCTAGAACCATCGGTCAACGGCAGCGACGAAAAAAGCATCATTGCCGGCTTTAACAAAAGCTACTACAAGGTCGGGACGTCGTATCGTCTTATCTTCGGAGCCGCAAACGCCGGCACGGTAACGGTCAAAAGCTCCGATTCTAGGTCTGAATGTTCCGCAAACATGGCCGAAGCTATCACGAAGGCGACGAAGACGCCGCTAAAAGGTTTGGTGATGGGCCTTGCGACAAACGCGGTTGTAAAAAATACGGTGAGCGTGCGCCGCAGACCGACGCCTGCCGAGAGAACCGAGATCGAGGCACTCGTGAAAAACGAATTTGTCGCGCAAAAACTCACGCCAAAGACGCTCAAATATCACAACCTCACCGCACTCGATCTCGAATCGGACGGCAAGGTCGAATTCGTCGGGACATTTTGGGTCGATATCGATAACCTTACGCGCGGCCTGCTCTTTTTTATCGCTGCGCAGGGCAAAAACGGCAAGTACGCGATTGGCTTCAAAGACTATCGCTCGATCGATCAGGCCAGCGTGATGAGCGGTGACATTAAGAATGTTGACGAAGGCGTTTATCACGAGCTGCTGCTCGACGCGTTCGATTACAACGGCGACGGCGTGAGCGAAGTTTTCACATACATTCAGTCGTTCGAGGGCGCCGGATTCAATGTTTACGCCAGAGACGGCGCGGCGTGGGCAAACGTCTTTGAAGGCGCGAATTATCACTGCGGTTACTAGGCAGTAAAGAATACTCGCGGAAAGGATACCAAGTGCGAGTATTTGGGTGGTTATTTTTTGACGGCGAGCATAAGGAGTTAATGTTCGATCCCAATAATCCAAACCTACCTCGTAAGCGCCGCGGAACCCTTTGGGAAATCCACCCAATCACAAGATTTGAAGTCAAGATCGACGGCGTCTGGAAGATTCTGTAGATCAAATGAATCGCGTTTCAGGCAGTATTTATAGGGGTTTGGCCGCATTCGTGCCGTCGCTACGAACTCTCACGCTTTACGCCCCCGAAAAGGAACGACAACACCCGTTGTTGATTTTCTTCCGGAAGCGATTTCCTCCGGATGTTCATCGAATCTCGAATAATTCCTAGATTGATTTTTCCCATGTGCGGTTCCGTCAATGCGCTTTTGCAAGTAGGCAATGACTTCTTCGAACCGGTTTATTGGAATATGGTTTATTCCGACGGCCTTGTATCGGTTCAAAATGTGTTTCTTAAAG
>JANOGL010000406.1:0-17894 GCA_031405985.1 Acidobacteriota bacterium
TCCAAGGCGCCGCAACCGGCGTCGGCGGCATTCTTCGCGATGTTTTCACAATGGGTGCGCGGCCTGTTGCGGCGATGAACTCATTGCGCTTTGGACCAATAAGCTCCCCTTCTTACGAAGGCGGTGTGGCAGCGGCTTCCGCTGACGGGGTGGTTCTTTCTGAGCAAACGATCAATCGCAATAAATCAATACTGAAAGGCTGCGTCGAAGGCATCGGTCATTACGGCAACTGCTTCGGCGTCCCGACGATTGGCGGCGAGGTTGTTTTCGACGAATCTTACAGCCGCAATCCGCTGATAAACGCGTTCGCGCTTGGGCTGGTGAAAAAGGATCAGATATTTTTTGGCAAAGCGACCGGTGTCGGCAATCCGGTGCTTTACGTCGGCGCGAAAACGGGCCGCGACGGCATTCACGGCGCGACGATGGCGTCGGCAGAATTCGACGACGAAGCTCTCGAAAAACGGCCGACTGTTCAAGTCGGCGATCCGTTCTTAGAAAAACTCCTCCTCGAAGCCTGCCTCGAAACAATGCGAAGCGGCGCGATCGAAGGAATTCAGGATATGGGCGCCGCAGGGCTGACATCGTCATCCGTCGAGATGGCCGCCCGTGCCGGCACAGGACTCGAGATCGATCTTACATTGGTTCCGCAACGCGAGACCGGCATGACGGCGTACGAGATGATGCTTTCGGAATCGCAAGAGCGGATGCTGATCGTCGCTCGTAAAGGTCACGAAAAAGAAGTCGTCGAGATCTTTAACAAATGGGACCTCGACGCTGTCGTTATCGGCAAGGTGGTCGAGGGCGACCGCTTGAAAATCTCTCACAACGGCGTCGTCGAGGCCGATCTTCCGGTGCTCGCACTCACCGACGAAGCGCCGAAATATGAAAGACCAATGAGTCCCAAACCCCAAGTCTCAAGTCCCAAGTCGGTCGACGCAACATTCGCAGACTTGGGACATGGGACATTGGACTTGGGACGCGTGTTGAAAACGCTCCTCGCCTCTCCGAACATCTGTTCAAAACGCTGGGTTTACGAGCAATACGACACAATGGTGCGCACGAACACAGCGATCTTGCCTGGTGCGGACGCGGCCGTGATTCGAATCAAGGAGACGCGGCGTGCGATTGCGATGTGTTTAGACGGCAACGCCAAATTTGTTGCGATAAACCCGCGTGAGGGCGCAAAACTCGCCGTCGCCGAAGCCGCTCGCAACGTCGCATGCGTTGGCGCAAGGCCGATTGCAGTCACAAATTGTCTTAACTTTGCTTCGCCCGAGCGCCCGCAGGTTATGTGGTCGTTCAGCGAGGTGATCGACGGCTTGGCCGATGCTTGCAATGCATTTGGAACACCGGTTGTCTCGGGCAACGTATCGTTCTACAACGAAACTGACGGCCGTGGAATTTTGCCGACGCCGGTGATCGGCATGGTTGGTCTTATTGAAGATTCGCGAAGGATCATCACGCAAGGCTTTAAAACGCAAGGCGATGTCATTGCTCTGCTTGGCGAAACGCGGGACGACCTCGCCGCGAGCGAATACGCGCAAACTGTTCTCGGTTTATCAACCAAACAGCTTATCGAAAACGGCATCTGTCCGACTCTCGATCTGGAGCGTGAACACGAGCTGCACGAGCTGATCGTAGAACTTAAGAGCGAATGTCTGATCAATTCGGCCCATGACTGCTCAGACGGCGGTCTTGCTGTCACAATTGCAGAGAACTGCTTCTCGTCACTAGACCGCAAACGGATCGGAGCTGAGATAAATCTTGACAGCAAAGACCTCTCGGCCGAGGCATTGCTGTTTGGCGAAACTCCTTCGCGCATCGTAATAAGCTTCAAACCCGAAAACGAGACGCGCGTTCGCGAGATCGTCGGCGAGTTTCCGTTTGAGGTAATCGGAACGGTCGGCGGCAGCGATCTAAAACTCGCAGTAAACGAACAGAGATTTTCCGCGTCTGTTTCCGACCTCGAGTCGGCCTGGAGCCGCGCGCTCGCCAGCAAACTCGAGAACTGACCCTATCTACGCGCAAACCTCTCAGGTAAAATCGATGTATGCCCGCAGGCGTCTATCTGCACATTCCATTTTGTAAATCGCGGTGCTCGTATTGTGATTTTGCGACCGATGTTTATCGTGACAATGACGCTGTCGAGCGTTATGTTAATGCGTTAGTCAACGAGATGACTGAGGGCGGAAACCCGACCGGTAGGAAGGGTGCACACGATTACTCGTATTCTACGTCGCGCACCCTCGCAACAGCTCGGGTTTCTGCCTTGAGTGCCGACACGATCTATTTCGGCGGCGGAACTCCTTCGCTTTTGGCTCCCAAACAGCTCGAACAAATCCTCGAAACCGTGACTTCAAAGTTCGACATTTCGTCTAACGCCGAGATCACGATGGAGATGAATCCGGCGACTGTTACGCCGGACACTCTGCGTGAGTATCGCTCACTCGGCGTAAATCGTGCGAGCTTTGGCGTGCAGACGTTCGACGACCATGCGTTGAAGCTACTCGCCCGCGGGCACGATGCAAATGATGCGAGAACAACATTTACAATGCTTCGGGAAGCAGGTTTCGATAACGTCAGCTTTGATCTGATCGCAGGTTTGCCCGGGCAGACGCTCGACGATTGGGAGCGAAATCTGAGTCAAGCAGTCGCGATGTCGCCCGAACATCTCTCGCTCTACTTGCTAGAAATTCACGAAGGCACGCCGCTCGCCGAACAAGTTCGCTCAGGCCGCCAACCAACGCCTGACGATGATCTCGCTGCCGCGATGTACGAGATGATGCTCGACCGTCTCGCCGCTGCCGGTTACGAGCAGTACGAAATTTCAAACTTTTGCAGGCCGGGCTTCGAGTCGCGACACAATACAAAATACTGGCGGCTCGAACCGGTTTTCGGCTTCGGCGTCTCGGCGCATTCGTTCGATGGTGTCGAGCGGTTTGCAAATGTCCGCGACACGGCTGATTACGTCAGCAAAATTCTGGATTCGGGCTCGGCTGAAGTTTCTCGCGAAAGAATCGACGCTGCTTCGGAATTTATTTTTCTAGGGCTTCGCCTAAATGTCGGCGTCAGCTTTGACGAGTACGAACAAAACTTCGGCGCAGATTTACGCACGATTTATGCCGAAAAGTTGGCGGAACTGAGTGAAAAGGAACTGGTCACGCTTTCATCGCACCATGTTGCGTTGACGCGCAAGGGTATGTTGTTCTCAAATGAGGTTTTCACCGAATTTGTATGAAGATCGTAGGTCTCATTCTGCTTTTTGCCTTAACCGCGACCACTCAACCACTGCCCGAGGCCGAACGCGAGTTTCGGGCCGTCTGGATCGCGACCGTGGACAACATCGACTTTCCAAGCCGAAAAGGCCTGTCCGCTGATGCGCAAAAGGCAGAGCTGCTGGCCGCCCTCGAACTCGCAAAACGGCTGCGGCTTAATGCCGTCATCTTTCAGGTGCGGCCGATGACTGACGCAGTCTATCGATCGGAACTGGAGCCGTGGTCTGAGTTTTTGACTGGTGAAATGGGCAAGCCGCAGGACTTTGACCCGCTCAAGTTTCTCGTCGCTGAGGCACACAAGCGCGGCATTCTCGTCCACGCTTGGTTCAATCCGTATCGAGCATTTCATCCGGCAGCTAAGACAATTTCGGACAAGCACGTCTCAAAAACGCAGCCCGAAATTGTACGTCAATACGGCCGCTACATGTGGCTCGACCCAACCGAACCGGCGGCCCGCGAGCATTCGTTAGAGGTAATAAAAGACGTCGTGCGGCGTTATGACATCGACGGTGTGCATTTTGACGACTACTTCTATCCATATGCAGAAAAGGACGAGAGCGGCAACCGCCTCGAGTTTCCCGACGAAAAAAACTGGCTCGAATATCTGCGAACGGCACAAAAGTTTAGTAATGAAAAGTTGCGCCGCATTCCGCTAAAGCGTGACGACTGGCGGCGGGCGAATGTAAACGAATTTATCGAAACGGTTGGTCGCGAGATCAAAAACATCAAGCCGGAAGTCGTGTACGGCATTTCGCCTTTTGGGATCTGGCAGCCAATGCCTGATAAGGGTATTGAAGGTTTTAACGCCTACGCCGAGCTTTACGCCGACGCTCGCAAATGGCTACAGGACGGCACTGTCGATTATCTCGCGCCGCAACTTTACTGGGAAACAACGCGCAGAGGTCAGAGTTTCCCCGTTTTGCTCGAATGGTGGAAGTCACAAAGCACAAAAAACCGGCACGTCTGGCCGGGCATCGCGTCGTATCGCATCGGTTCGACGCCGACTTTTACGGCCGGCGAGATCGCGTCGCAGATTGAGAGAACCCGGACAGCCGACTTGACACGAGGCTCAATTCACTTCAGCTTAAAATCGCTCAGAAATGATCTCGGCGGAATTCAGCGAATGCTGAGCGAAACGGTTTACAAACGCGATGCGCTGACACCGCGTTTTTCGTGGATAAAGTCAAAACCGCCAAAGTCGCCGAACGTAAAAATCACACGAACGCGCGTCATCGTACGCGCAACATGGACGGAACGCGGTTCGCGAAAAGCGTTTTGGTTTGTTGTCTACGCGAAAGATAAAAACGGTTGGGGCTACTCGATACTGCCGGCGAGCGAGCGTTCGATATCGCTGTCGGCGGAGAGAAAGATCGAGAAGATAATTGTGCGAAGCGTCGATAGGCTCGGCCGCGAAAGTCTTTAGATGATCTTCAGATGCGTCCGCGCTTCCCATAGCTCGGGAAAGAATTTTTTCGTAAGCGTCGTCATCAGATAGCCGACGCCTTCCGAGCCACCGGTGCCGCGTTTCATCCCCAACATTCGCTCGACCATGAGCACGTGATGATAGCGCCAAAGCGAAAAGTTTTCGTCGTGGTCGATCAGTAAATCCTGCATTATAAATAGGTTATCGTGCTTCTCAGGATGTGTGAGAATCTCGACGATTGCTGCGATTCGCTCTTCATGAGTGCTGGCAGCAAAACCTTCTTTCGCTAGCAAAGCCCAAAATGCGTCGGCTAAACTCGGCTCGACAAACCGCCGGCTGAGACGTTCGTAAGCAAACTCGTCATTGCGAAAATGCTCAAGAATCTTCTCGTCCTTCTGCCCCGACACGAATTCCAACTCGCGAAACTGCATCGACTGAAAACCGCTCGCAGGATTTAGCTTGTCGCGAAATTCGAGGAAGCCTATCTGCGCCATCGTCTCGAGAATGTGGATCTGCGAGACTATCACCTTCTCAATCGCCGTGACGGCTCGCAAAGAATGGTTGACCCGGAAAGCTCGTCCCTCGTTCATCCACCTTATGGTCGCGTCCATTTCGTGAAGTATCTGCTTGAACCACAATTCGTAGGTTTGGTGGATAATAATAAAAAGCTGCTCGTCGTGGCTCGTCGGCTCGCTCAACGTGTGTTGAAGCTGCAGCAGCTCGGGGACTTTTAGATATTCGTTGTAGGAGAGCAGCGAGTTTTTGCCGTATTCGTCACCCATAATTTTGGCTTTATCTTCTGTTATCGTCGGATTTATGTCAATTTTCAAAAAAATCGCCGAAAATTGGTAAAACCTCTTGACAGACACGCGAGATTTGGGTAAATTTGCGTTCGTCTATCACACAATTCAATTTATCAGGTGATCTTGCAATTTAAGATCAGGGTTTCGTTTCAGAAAGCTGTGTGTTAATAGAACCTGAGTGCATTCATCGGACGCGCGAGTGACCAGTGCCGATGAACGCTAAAGTTTTTTCTCCGGTTCGCTCAACAAAATCGCCGGTGTATTTTAATTTAAAGTTTTTAGTTTTAGGAGGAGTTACTTGAGATGATAAAGACTGTCGGCAAGGTCAAATGGTTTAACAACGCAAAGGGCTACGGATTTATCGAACAGCCCGGCGAGCAGGATATTTTTGTGCATTACAGCTCGATAACCGGCGATGGTTATAAGACCCTGATACAGGGTCAGGAAGTTGAATTTGAAGTGACAGACGGCCCGAAAGGCCCGCAGGCGGAAAACGTGATGAAGGTTGCGTAAAAGCCAACAAGCTTATTTGAATGAGGCTGACCGAAAAACTTGGTTTCGGACAGCCTCTTTTATTTTACGCAACGGTCACGGGATAGTCGGGTGAGAAGTTGCCGAATTCCTCATTCTTTTTGATGAATATGGCGCGGATGTGTCCCGATTCGGGTTCGCCGGGAGTTGCTGGCGTAATCGTAAACTCCGCCGGCAGCTTTGTGACAAACGCGGCGATCGACCATCCGGCGGCGCCTTTCTTTTTGTACTCGATGCGCATTGCGTCCATGCCCTGCATCGAGCCCGCGAGAGCGACCTTGTAGCCGGTCGAAGTTGTTACCTCTAGATCGGGAGCGGTGTCGGCTTCGGACCGCGATTCGGTTTCCGCGGCGACGATCATCAGGTCTTCGCCGATGGCGACCGTGTAACCGGGCGACGCGACGATAAGCTCGCGGAATTCGCGAAACTCGTCGAAGATTCCGATAAACGATCCGACGGGCATCACCACCGTCGAGAATGCAGGTGCCGCCGGAGCCACGTCACCCGCGGGCGAGCCGTTAAAGATGTCGTCCCGCCAATCGGTCAGACTTTCCATTGTCGCGCGTGATTGCGTGACGTGATTATAAGCCGCGATAAAAATATCGCAGATCAGGACTATGCGAGTTTCCTGTGCCGCTGTTAAAGGAAGAACGCTTGTGTAGTCGGCGATCTTTTTCGCGACGTTTTGAAACATTACCAATTGGTCCGCCATCCGTTTTGGGAACCAACTTTGAGCTGTTGACATATTTGTAACCTCTTTTAATGGATTTAGAGAAGTGGAAACTCCATCGAAAAAAGGCACTGGCAGGGGGAAAGTGCTGTCCGGGTCCCTCGGCGATAAAGCTGCCGCGTCCCGTGCATGAACTAATTCATTCGCACGACAAAATGGATGACACATCGCGGCGTATGGATGCTTCAGACGCCAAAATATTTGCCGCAGACGCCCAGCCGAATCTTTTAGACGCTCGTCTGAACGCCTCCGACGCCGATCTGAATCATTCCGACGATTGGATGAGTTACTCAGACGCCACGCTGAATGGCTCCGACGCCCGTCCGAATGCTTCCGATGGTTTGCTAATTTGTTCCGACGCCTGTCTGAACGCTTCCGTCGCCCGAATATCCCACTCCGACGGCTGCCCGAACCCCAAATCCGCCTCGATATTCACTATTAGTTATTCACTATTAACTTTTATCGGCCAGTATTTATCGGCCTTTGAGCGAATTGTGGCATTTTTTTGCTCGGTGAAATCCAAAGCATAACCAAACTTGTGTCCTTATACTGCGTTGACATTGCACAAAAACCATGAAAGAGTAGCGCCAATTAAGGAATCCCCGTTCCGGATATAGCCCACGAAGGAAACTTCTTACAAACCGCTCCAACGCCTTTTGCGGAAACCCTTCGAAGTAGTAACTAAGTCTTAAGCCTTTAACAATTACCCCATTTCGAGCGTCGATACACGGGGCCTCGGTTGAGTTTGCCTGTTTGCAAGGAGCAACTATGTCTAAAAAGAAACGAGAAGTAAAAGGAAATTTATCCGTGGTCATCGGATCGGACGTATCGGAGCCGGTTACAACATTGGGCAAATCGGAGAGACGAAATATATTCGCCTATTTGAAAAAACATTACCTTGCGGCAGTGGGAATTGGCTTCGTATTGCTTCTGGGTCTCGGCGTATTTGCCAGCAATGGCTGGCTGCCGCAAACGGATGCGGTTTCGGGCAAGAAGACGGGATGGTTTGGGCTCGAGTTGCCGCAGAACGCTTCGAGTGCTTGGAATCCGCTTGCTGCTCCGCTGCCTAATCCGACGCCGCAGTTGTCAAAAGAATATGTGTACGCAGGCTCGCGATTACTTGCTGTTGAAGATGCGAATGCGAATGCTGCACCGCCTGCTGATCTTGCGATATGGAGGCCATCGACCGGAACTTGGTGGGTGATGGGTGGACAAGGTTCGCAACCAGTCACGCAGGGATGGGGACTGCCGACGGACAAGCCGGTTCAAGGTGATTACGACGGCGACGGCAAAACAGACTTCAGCGTATTTCGTCCTTCGACAGGTGAATGGTATGTTCTGCGAAGCAGCGACGGCGGATGGTCGGTTTGGAGTTGGGGACTTTCGACCGACATAGTTGCTCCGGCTGATTACGACGGCGATGGCAAGACCGATCAGGCCGTATTTCGTCCGTCAAACACCACTTGGTACATCATCCAAAGCTCTAATCAGAGTTTTGTTTTTCAACCATACGGCCTCTCGACCGACACTCCCGCACCCGCCGATTACGACGGCGACGGACGTGCCGACATCGCAGTCTGGCGTTCAAGCAACCACACATTCTATTCAGTAAACAGCTCGAACGCTCAATCGAGCGGTGCTTCGTTTGGCTTGTCGGGCGACACTCCGGTTTGCGCCGACTATGACGGCGATGGCAAGGCAAACTACGCCGTCCGAAGCGGTGCTTCGTGGATAGTTCTTAACGCTGCCCTGACCCAAACCACGACGACGACACCATCCGGCGACCAATCGAATGATATTCCTGTCCAAAACGACTACGACGGCGACGGCAAAGTCGATATAGCCGTTTGGCGAAAAACCGAGTCATATCCTCAAGCCGGCGATGTCGGAACTTGGTACATCCGACAATCCGCCAGCAGTGGCTCGCTACGACAAGTCCAATGGGGCATGACCGGCGACATCCCCGTCCCGGCGTTTTACAGGAGGTAACGAACATGAGAAATGAAAAATACGGAAAACAGACGTTTAGAACATCGTCGATTTTTGTGCTCGTTCTTTCGCTTTCAGCGGTTGGATTCACGCAAGACCGGCGACCTGATCGTGGAATACAACAGGCCAATTCTTACTCAATCTCGGATATTGAGAACGTCAATACGACAAACGGAAATCTGATGCTGCATGTTTCGCTGGCATCGGTTCCGGGTGGACGGGGCACATCGTCGGGTTACACGGTCGCCTTGAACTATAACAGCAAGCTATGGAACGCTAAACGGCAGCGGCGAACTGACGGGATCGGCCAAAATCCTGAGGACTCGTACTATAGCCGCGAGTTGGTGGAGCCGAGCGAACAGGGAGGCTGGTATCTCGATAGCGGCGGCTATCGT
This sequence comes from Acidobacteriota bacterium, assembly GCA_031405985.1. Classification (GTDB taxonomy): domain Bacteria; phylum Acidobacteriota; class Blastocatellia; order Pyrinomonadales; family Pyrinomonadaceae; genus OLB17. The sequence continues at coordinate 9,147 of JANOGL010000406.1, forward strand.
CTTAATCTGGTCAACCGACTTTCCCTCGAGACCGAAGCGCCATGCATGGAATACAGCGGAGCGGCTGCCTATCTCAATAACGCCTATCAATTCAAACTTGAGATGCAGCTTCCGGACGGCATGGTCAAGGAGTTTCGCCCCTTTGGCTATGGCTATGAAAACGGCGACGGTTATTTTTCGCTAGACCCTTATGGCGTTCAGCATTCGTACTCGTATATGCCGCCGGGCCCATTTGGTGGGCCTCCAGCGTGCAGTCAATCGACCAGTCAAGTCACGACCGCCGGAATAAACTATTACACAAATGACGGCTCGAACCTGCGCCTGTTTCTCCCGTATCAGCCGGGAACGGGTGTGCCTCTCATGCGCTGGACAATGTATTTTCCCGATGGCCGAGTCCTTGAATACCTACCGGCTGACGACACCAGCGTGTACCAGAGGCTCACCGACCGCAACGGCAACAAAATGTCTTGGAAAGAGGCGACGCTGAATGGGTACAGCGGATCAAAAATAGAAAACGAGGTGGGCCAGTTTGTTTTTATCGGCGAAAACGCGGGCGTCTACAAGATCATTCAGCCTGGGGCAAATGGTGTGCTTCTGGAAACTACGTTTCAGTGGAAAGATGTCTATGTTCACCGGCGTTACCGCGCGACCAGCGCTTCCAATGCTCCAACCACCGCCATATACGAGGATCTTTTTCAGAATATGGGGATGGTTGACAAGATTACATTGCCCGCCCAAGCTGGCGGTCTCGAATATAGTTTTACATACAATGGCGATGACACCTCACCCGGCACGGGTAACTACACCGACGGCTGGGGCGAGTTAAAGTCGATTACCCTTCCAAGCACGGCAAGAGCGGATTATTCGTATGTTTTGGATGGAGATACCAACCCTAAGCTTGAGAATTTCAACGTGGTTGGCAATTCCGTAACGGGGAGAGTTCTGGTCTACCACACTCAGTATGACGGCGGCACGCAGCCTGTGATCGAAACGACCGGCTATGGTACAAGCGTCGGAGTTGGAGGCTCATGCTCACCGGACGGCAGATGCCAGTCGCAGGTTTCGGCAGTTGGCGGTGACCTTGCCGGATATGCATATCGAATATCTCAGACCGGTGGTTCGGTTACCGAGAAGATCTGGATGAACAAGAGGCCGATGGGCGGCAGTGTTTATGCTCTAATTGAGCCTTTCGTCAAGACCGAATTCACCAGCGTTCCGGACGCAAATGGCAATCCGACGTTGACGGCAACCAAAGATCTCGATTACGACCAAAACGGCAATATTCTTGAGATAAGGGAATACGATTGGGTCGCATATAGCTCGGTGCCGCGCTCCAGCACCGGCCAGGTTACCGAGTATTTGCCTTTGCCTCGGGCAACGGGATTGCCTGCGGGTCTCACACTAAAACGCCGAACCATCAACACATATTACTACCCGACGCCGAATACGCTCGATCCAGGACTGAACAGCCCAAATCATTATTCGAACCCTGCATCGCCGAAATTCAAGAACTTACTCAAGTCAACCGAGATAAAGGACGGGAACGGCACGACTGCTTCCCGCGCGGAGTTTTATTACGACGGCGGGCTGAGCGCGCCCGATAAGCGGGATCTGACCGAAACAAAAATCTGGGACTCAACAAAAGGAGCAGTTTCAAACCCGCTGACTACGGGCACAAACGGAAACTCGATCTCGACGACGGCGGTTTACGATCAATACGGCAATCCGACCTTGGTGACGGACGCCCAAAGCAATCAGACGCAGATAACTTACGGCCCGGTAAATGGATTTGCGGGTTTATATCCGACCCAGACGATCTCGGCTTTCGGAACGCCTATAGCGAGGACTTCGACCGCCGCGTATGATTTTTACACGGGGCTTGTAACAACGGCGACGGATGTTGACAATAACCTGACCAACGCAATGGAATACGACGCGCTTGGGCGGCCGATAAAGGTGAAGAGCGCTTATAATACGCCGCTCGAAAGCTGGGTTCAGACAAGTTATGACGACGTAAATCGTCGCGTGATCGTAAAGTCCGACATCGACACCGTTGGAGACGCTCGCAAGGTCGCGACGCAGTTCTTCGACCAACTCGGACGAGTGCGCCTGAGCAAGACTCTCGAAGACGCCGAGACGCAATCCGCCACGAACGAAACCGACGGCATAAAGGTCGAGACGCGTTACCAGACAGGCAATCCGAACAGCTATCAACTCACGTCCAATCCATTTCGTGCGGCTTATGCTTCACAGGCCACAAACGAACAATCCATGGGCTGGACGCGCTCGAAGGCCATCAACACCGGCCGCCACGCCGAAACCGAGTCATTCTCAGGCTCTGCATTGCCCGCCCCGTGGGGAACAAATACGAATTCAACCGGACTTGTTCAAACCGACCTCGACGCAAATACTGTCACAGTCACAGATCAGGCATTGAAACAGCGCCGTTCGATCACGAATGCGCTTGGGCAGCTTGTGCGGGTTGACGAACCTAATAACGCCGGACAGCTTGGAACGGTTGCTTCGCCAAATCAGCCGACGAGTTATTCATATAACACGCTTGGGAAAATGATTCGGGTGCAGCAAGGCGTTCAAAACAGGTATTTTCTTTACGACAGTCTCGGACGGACCCTGCGTGTACGTCAGCCCGAACAGGAAGTAAACGCGGGCCTCGACACAACCGGCAATCCGAATAACAATAGCTGGACGGCGGGCTTCGCTTACGACAATAACGGCAATGTGTTGACGACGACCGACGCAAAAGGAACGACGATCACGAACACCTACGACGCGCTTAATCGCCCGTTGACGCGCACCTATGCAAACGAACCGCAGGGCGTCTCGACTCCGGCGGTTACAAACTACTACGACGGTTTAGGATTGCCATCGGTGCCGCAGTTTTCAAAAGGCAAATTGACGCTTGTTGCATCGAGCGTTTCCGAGTCGCGATACACGGAATTCGACCAGCTTGGCCGACTAAAACAATATCAACAATTGACTGACGGCAACACTTACACTTCGAGCTATCAATACAATCTCTCCGGCGCCCTCACGCAGGAAACGTACCCCAGCGGGCGTGTTGTTAAAAATGAATTTGAAACCGATGGCGATCTTGCAAAGGTTACAAGTCAAAAGGCCGGAGGAAGCGTTTACGCGCCTTATGCATCAAACATTTCGTATTCGGCTGCTGGAGCGGTGACTTCGATGCGTTTAGGTAATGGTAAGTGGGAAAATGCTAGTTTCAATTCGCGTCTGCAGCCTGTGCAATTAGGACTTGGCGCTTCCATGGCAGATACCGGCCTTTGGAAAGTCAATTACGAATACGGAGAATTGCAAACAAATGGCAGTGTCGATGTTGTAAAAAATAACGGCAACATTGCTAAGCAAACTCTAAATGTGCCGGGAACAAACTTTGTTCAGGCTTACAAATACGACCCTCTAAATCGTCTGACAGAGGCCAAAGAAACCACAGGTACAACGCAGAACTGGATTCAGCAATTCGGCTATGACGTTTATGGAAACCGAACCAGCTTTAGCCAAACCATCGGCGGCCAAACGACAACTACAACTCCGGGCATTGACCCGAATTCAAACCGATTTAATCTTGGTCAGGGCTTTACCTTCGATAAGAACGGTAATGTTACAAACGATGTAGATTCTATGACTTCTCACACAAGGCAATTTATCTTCAATGGCGACAATAAGCAAACACAAGTCAAAGACGTTACGAATAACAACCATGTCGTCGGAACTTATTTTTACGATGGTGAAAATAAGCGCATCAAGAAGGTAACTGACACTGAAACGACTATTTTCGTGTACTCAGCCGGAAAACTCATCGCAGAGTACTCTACCGCCGTTGCGCCGACTGCCGAAGCCAAGATTGCTTATACTACGACAGATCACCTTGGAAGTCCGAGAATAATTACGGATCAATTAGGTCAGGTTAAGTCCCGCCGCGACTTCATGCCTTTTGGCGAAGAACTTAACGCAGGCGTCGGCGCGCGTACTGGCGACAGCGGTTTGAAATACTCATCAAGCGCCGATAACGTCCGTCAAAAATTCACTGGTTATCAAAAAGATTCAGAGACTAATTTGGATTTTGCAGAAGCTAGAATGTATGAGAATCGTTTCGGACGTTTTACCGCAGTCGATCCGTTGATGGCCTCGGGCAAGTCTGCCGATCCACAGTCATTTAATAGATACATATATGTTCGAAATAACCCTTTGATTCTGACTGATCCTTCAGGTCAGATTCCAGGTGATTATTACAGTCGAGATGGAACATATTTGGGTAATGACGGTGAGGACGACCAAATAATATATTTCGCAACGGCGACACGACAAGATGACCAATCGACATGGATTGATGTTAATAGCAGAGTTGAAACGACGCTCGACGCCGTTCTAAAGGCTCAAGATGCAGCTGTTCCGTTAAGTCCCGGTACGGATAATGAAGCAGTCGGAGCACTCACGGGATCGATTGCTGATGGAAGCATCGCAGGGGCGACGGGGATAGCTAAGGGGGTGGCGAATTTTGGAATCGACACGTTGAATACCGTGACACAACCTGGCGGACTGCTAGGAGCAGCCGCGGGAATACCCAATCCATTAGCTGTACCAAACATTGCGGCTAGTAATTCGCTGGAGCAGTCGTATATTGACACTACGAAAACGGGGCTCACTGTTGGGACAATAGTCGCTGGTGGGGCCGTGAGTGGAGCCTCTTCCGTTTCTATTGCACCTGAGACGGCAGCAAATTCAGTCCCGAGAACAGCCGATGTTTTAGGCCACATATTCAAAGCTGGCGATGGACATGTAGCTCCGACAACTGGAGCTTCTCAACAGCGATTCATAAATCTGTTCGAGCGTGTAGCTAATAATCCCAACAATCAAAATCCAAATGTTTTGAGTAATTTCCAAAGAACAAATACAACTGTTCAAGGTTTTTCTCAGAATTTCCGTAACGGCCAGGTATGGGCGCAGGCAGGTAATGGCAGAATCTTTAACGCCGGAGTTAATCGTATTCCAAGATAAACAAAAACGATATGTCAAAAATGTTTCAAGAGGCAATTAGGCGCGACGTGGCAGGGCATTGCAGCGAAGCTATTAAACATTACGAAGCTGAGATCGCAAAAAACAAAAGCGCGCCAGCCGATGCATTCATTAACTTGACATTCATATACTGGAGTCTTGCATTTGAACCGCCTTTTACTTTCGATGAAGGTGTTTCGGATAGATGGAGCTTATTTGCAGGAAGCAGATATCCTGTCATTCTTGAAATGGGTATAAATCGTTACGATGGGAACTTGGAACTTCACTTTTGGGAAAAATATTTTCCATATAGGGGTTTGGGTGAGGAGTTTAGTCGCAACGATTGCGAGGTAATGATCCAAAATTATTCATCGAAAATCTCGTTGGTTCCCTACTTTTTCTTGTGGCTTTTCGACAACGATTTGTACGCTAAGGAACGTCAAGAGCTTCTAGAGCAAGTAAGGAGTTTGCCAATTATGAAGAATCGGTACATTGAATCAATTCTAGAGACGCCAGTTAAGTCAAACCGTTAGTTGCCCGAATCAGCCGACGAGTTACGCTTACGACACTTTGAATAATTTAACTACGGTTTCGCAAGGTGTTCAGACTCGAACCTTTGCCTACAATAGCCTTTCGAGACTGTTATCGGCGACGAATCCCGAAAGCGGAACAATTAGCTACGGCTATGATCCAAACGGCAATCTTACGAGCAAGACGGATGCTCGCGGCGTGAACACGGATTACGTTTATGATGCGCTCAGTCGAGTGACGAATCGAAATTACTCTTTGACCGGTTCGACGCCGCCAAACTATCAAGCTTCGCCGAATGTCACATACTTTTACGACAACCTGCCGAACGCAAAGGGCAAACTGACAAAAGTCGCATCTTCCGTTTCGACCACGGAGTACACGGAGTTTGATATTATCGGTCGCGTGAAGTCGCACAAACAAACAACCGACGGCACTGCTTACACAACCGGCTACACGTACAATCTCTCGGGTGCTTTGATCGAAGAAACTTACCCGTCGGGCAGAGTTGTGAAAAATACTTTGGATAACGATGGCGAGTTGCAGCAAGTCCAAAGCCGCAGGACAAACGACACTTTCCGCAACTACGCAAACGGTTTCAATTACACAGCCGCCGGAGCAGTAAGTTCAATGCGCCTCGGCAATGGTCGCTGGGAAAACACGCAATTCAACTCGCGCCTGCAACCAACGCAGATTGGTTTAGGCTCAAGCGCGAGTTCACAGAATCTGCTGAAACTAAATTACGATTACGGAACAACCGACAACAACGGAAACGTAAAATCTCAGATCATCAATACTGGAAGTGCTACATTCACGCAGACCTATCTTTACGATTCGCTGAATCGGCTAACCGAAGCCAAAGAACTCAACGCAAACAATCAACAAACTTGGAAGCAGAACTTCGGTTACGACAGATTCGGAAACAGAACGACTTTCACGGAGACGGTTCTAAATCCAGACAACACGACAACAACAAACAATCAAACACCTCCAATCGATACCGCTAACAACAGATTTACTACAACAAGCGGCTTCACATACGACCTCGCCGGAAATGTCATAACGGATAATCAGGGCCGGACATTCAATTACGACGGCGAGAATAAACAAACAAATGTTTCAGGTTCAAGCGGCACGATCGGAACGTACGTTTATGACGGAGACGGCAACCGCGTCAAAAAAATCGTCCCGAATGGAGAAACAACAATATTCGTTTACGACGCTGATTCCAAATTAGTAGCTGAGTACTCAACCATTGTTGAGTCACAACAAACCGCTAAGGTTAGTTATCTCACCGGCGATCATCTTGGTTCACCGCGCATAACGACAGATGTTGTTGGACAACCAGTTTCCCGACGTGATCTTAGACCATTTGGAGAAGAAATTTCACGAGCAAATTATGGAACTGATAGTGTAAGGCAGAAGTTTACTTCGTATGAGAGAGACACAGAAACCGACCTCGATTTTGCTCAGGCGAGAATGTATGCAGTGAGTCTGGGACGGTTTTCCGGTCCAGATCTTCCATTAATCTCACAGGAGAAATCAAATCCTCAGACATTTAGTCTGTATAGTTACTGCATAAATAACCCACTCGCAATCGTCGATCCTGATGGGCATCGCTGGTACTACCGTGATGTTGATATAGACGGACAGATGACCCGGCAATTAGAGTGGGTGAATCCGAATGATGATGGTTCTTACACCGCGCCTCAGGGAGAAGGCTGGCAGGCTTTTGTAGCACCTGAAGGTGGCGGTGAGATGTATATAGGAACTGACGGAACTAACCGTTTTTGGATAGGCGAAGACGCGAATGGAGCTCCCACGACTTTCTCAACGCGAATACTTGCTACCGGGGCGACATTACCCGCCGACGAAGACTTGATCGGAGGAGCTTTTTTTCTTAAAGGTACGGCCAAAGTACTATCTAGGATTGGTGGGGGTGCTCTTGCAAAGTGGTTGTTTAAAGAAGGAGCCGAAGAAGCAGTTACAAGACTAACCGCGCAGCAAATCGGGAAAATCGGGGAGGATGCGCTTGCGAAATATCTTGGTAATCTTGGTGGTAAAAAGTTTTTCAATACAACGGCTGGCCGTAGGATTGTCGACTATTTTGTAAAAGGAGCAGCCCATGAATCAAAAACTGGTGCCGCCTCGCTTACAAAATTCATTAGGCAACAAATTGCGAAGGATGTTAGGTTGCTTGCGGATAAGAAAGTCGATGAGGTCACGTGGCACTTTTTTAGAAGTCCGGTGACTGGTAGAATTGGTCCAAGTGCCGCTCTTGAAAAGTCCCTAAAGGATGCAGGAATTAAGATTCTGCTGCATCCCAATCCGTAAAACTATGTCATACAAGATTTTAGAAATTCCTGAGAATTTGGAAAAGCCATATTCGGAGATGAGCAAGGCAGGAGCGTTAGCTTTTTTTGAGTGGCTTAATCAGAATGCGCAAGTTCGCATTGCCGAATTGGATTCACTTCTTAAATCATCCGGAGAAAATGTCTTATTGGATTTTTCTCCTGAATCTCTAGTTCCTTTAGGGTATTGGCTGAAAAAAGTTTTAATGATTCGTGAAAAAACAGATGAAGAGATCAGAACCTTGGTTGATAGCGTCCCAGACTGGCTTAAAGAAACTGTAAAAACACAGGATAAAGAACTCACTGAGCAGTCACTATCAATTGCATTTGATTTGGCAATCTATTTTTCGCAGGTACTCATCAAGGCCGATGATCGCATTAAATGGAATATGCATACTAAGGCAAGCAAACTTGATGCGAATCGGAATCAACTCGTTTTAACGACTGGGAACAAGCTTGATGTTAACCCAATTCAGTCGATGAAAGTAATTTGTTATCAAATTGCGACCGGGAAAGAAAAAACTGATGCGCTAATAAACTTTTATTACGGGTCTATGAGTAATCTGCTTGGTTTCTAACAAAGTTAATGTCGCACGAAACTATAAGTATTCACAGGTCGCTTCGTCGGTCTCAACAACGGAATACACTGAGTTCGATATTCTCGGTCGCGTGACCGCACACAAACAGACGAGTGACGGGGTCATCTATGAAGTTACCCCTGGATGTCAAGCGCACTTCGATCGGCACACGTTCGATGGTGTGAGAATGGGTTGGTTGACTGGGTTCTGACAAAAGAACAAACCTGCCTCCTTTTTAGTTAGAATTTCTTTCAATT
>JANOGL010000424.1:0-28970 GCA_031405985.1 Acidobacteriota bacterium
CACGCTCGGACCGCTGACGACCGACATCGCACCGGGTTACGACCACATCACTTCGGGCATCGGAGCGGCGATGATCGGCTGGTTCGGCTGTGCGATGCTTTGCTATGTAACTCCAAAGGAACACTTGGGTTTGCCCAACAAACAAGATGTCAAAGAGGGCGTTATCACATACAAACTCGCGGCACACGCGGCAGACCTCGCCAAAGGTCATCCGGCGGCACAATACCGCGACAACGCTCTCTCAAAGGCGCGCTTCGAGTTCCGTTGGGAAGACCAATTCAACCTCGGCTTGGACCCCGAAAAAGCCAAAGAATTCCACGACGAAACGCTCCCCGCCGAAGGTGCCAAACTCGCGCATTTCTGCTCAATGTGCGGACCGCATTTCTGCTCAATGAAAATCACCCAAGATGTCCGCGAATTTGCGAAAGAGCAAAATATCGCAGAAGAAAAAGCGTTAGCTGTCGGAATGGCGGAAAAGGCGAAGGAATTTGTCGCAACGGGAGGCGAGATTTATCACGGGAATTTGCCTGATGGGGCGAAGGAACTCCGGTAAATCGGAAATTCCACTATTCCTTTTTGTCCTTCAACTGATATTCATTGGCAAAAGAGATGCGCGTCGCCTCAGATGGGTGAGAGCTGCGAAAAAGCATAAAGAAGAGGCTTGGATTTGGCATTCGAAGTTTCGATTCGGTTGTCCAATGTGCCCCACACTCGTAACTGTGCTACGCCGGATTTTACTGATACGCCGCCGGGATCGGCATGTCACCACTTAGTCCGAAATGTTGGATTGTGTAAGAACTATCCGAGCTTCGGAGAATATACCAATCTCCCTCTGACGGACGAAAAACCCCGATGTCCGTTTTACCGTCCTTGTCATAGTCGCCCGGCACCGGGATGTCGGTCGAAATTCCCCACTGCACGAATTTGAAATTGCCATCGGAGCTTTGAGCAATATACCAAACCCCTGTCGAAGGTCGGAAAATTGTAATATCCGCCATCTTATCCCCGTCAAAATCGCCTACCAATGGAACGTCGCCGCTTAAGCCGAATTGATAAAAGAGATAGCCGCCGTCGGAACTCCGCCAAATATACCAAACACCTGTCGAGGGCCGCCAGATTGTCAAATCGGTCTTACCGTCTCCGTCGTAATCACCCACGAGCGCCGTGTCAGCGTTCAGGCCGAAGTGACGAAAATCGTAACCACCGTCAGAACTTCGCCAGATATACCAAACGCCGTCACTTGGCCGCCAAACCGCGAGATCGGTTTTGCCGTCGCCGTCGTAATCGCCCGCGACCGGTTTATCGCCTGCCAGACCGAACTGCGCGATGCGAACCTGTCCGTTCGAGCTTTGCCGGATATACCAAACGCCGCTGCGATAAACCGCGTAATCGGTCTTCTTGTCACCGTCGAAATTGCCCGGAACAGCAACATCGCCAAAACTCGCGCTGCCGAATTGCAGAGAATTATACGAATTATCGCCGGAACGCTGAATGTGCCAAACGCCGTTTGAAGGTCGCCAGACGGCAAGATCGCTCATTCCGTCGCCGTCGAAATCCGAGGGCTGAACCTGCAAAGTTCCCGTGTAATCGGCGCTTGTCTGATTCGTTGAAAGATTAATATACGTTCTCTTTTGCGGTGAAAAGGTGTAATCCTGTTTCGTTGCCCGGAGAACATAACTTGCAAAAGTCGTCACATTCGGAATTGTGTAATTGCCGTTCGCGTTGGTCGTGGCAGTTGCAACGACGGTCGTTTCCGACGGATAACTTTTTAGTTCGAGCGTGACGCCTTCGATACCGATCGAATTGCGGTCAACGATTCTGCCCGTAATCGAAACGGGCGCGTTCTGATTGACCGTGATGTTGACCGAAACGCTCGTCTGAATTCCGGCGTTGTCGCGTGCAATTGCCCACATCGCGTAATTGCCGGGCAGAGTCGGCGTCCAGTTAAAGTTCAATGTTCCGTTGTTGGATTCTCCGATCGTTGTGGCAAAACGACCGACCGCGGACATTCTGAAATTTACGATAGTTCCGTCAACGTCCGTTGCCGTCGCGCGAATTGGAATCGAATTTGGCAAACTATAAACCGAACCATCCGTTGGACTTTCGATCGTAACGGTCGGCGCCTGATTCGCCGCAGACGAAACGAAATCGACATCGTCGTTATCAACTATCATATTCGTAAAAGTCCGCGATTCAGGCGTGAACGTCATCGTTCCCGAAGGTAATGGCGTAACCGTATAATTTCCGCCCACCGGAAGATTATAAAATCCATAGCTGCCAAAATTATTACTTAACGAAGTTTGATTTACGGGATTGCCATTTGCAGTTCCGGTCAGCCGAACCGTAATTCCCGGCATCCAGCCGCCGCCCGGATTGAATATCATACCGATGATGCGAACCACTGTCGGCGCGGCATTGACTGTTACGCTAGCCGCCGCGGAATCGGCAATAGCGCCTGTCGAATCGTAGGCTCGGGCAAAATATGTGTAATTCCCCGCTGCGACATTTGTCAATTGAAACTCATACGGCGCTGTTGTGTCCGTACCGAGCAGAGTGTTTGTCCCAAATTGACGATAAAATTCGACTCGCGAAATCGTTCCCGCGCCACTCGAAGCGGTTGCCGCGAGATTTATTGTCGCCGGAGCGGTAAAGATTTCACCGTTCGTCGGACTTGTCAGCGCGACCGTGATTTGTGTTTGGCGCGTTGCAGTAAAGCTCTGATTCGTCCATTCGATATAACCAAGATAGTTAATGATTCGTGTTGCGGGTTCAAACGTGTAACCCGAAAGCGTCGGTGTAATTATCACGCCGTCATTCGGCGTTGTGCCGAGATTCGTGAACAGATAATTTCCGCTCGCATCCGTTGTCGTGTTCGCCGTGATATTCGCGTTGGTCGGACTCGTCAAACTCAAAGCGACATTGGCAATTCCGGTGGTTGTGATGCTGTCAACGATGCGCCCCGAAATTCGATGATTGATCGGATTGACCGCGATATTAACAGGCGCGGAAATCGCCGATTGCCCTTGCGAATTAAAGCCTTTCGCCGTAATCGTATAATTTCCGACAGTCATTACGCGCCATGTTGTCGTCCACGGTGCGGCGGCGCGCCGACCGATCAGCGTATTATTCTGATCGTAAAATTCGACTAGCGAAACCGAAGATGAAACTGCCGCGGCCAACGGAACATAATCGCCTTCCGTGAAAATTTGTCCTTCGGTCGGACTCGTGATCGAAACCGCCGGAGTAGTTCCGTCCACGACAAAAACGTGGGTTGTCGGCGTGGAATAACCTTGCAAACCTAATTCGTCGGTCGGAATCGCGTATAAAGCCCACGTTCCGTTCGGCACATTCGCCCATGTAAATTCATACGGCGCGGTCGTATCCGTTCCGAGCGGAACATTTCCGGTCGCGCTTGAATATGCGACGAAATCAACTTTCGTGATCGCGTGTCCGTCAGGATCTGAAGCCTGAGCCTGAATCGTGATCGTCGCGGGCATCGTATAAGTCGTGCCGTGCACCGGACTCGTGATCACGCCGACGGGTTGTGCGTTCGGCAAAATCGTAAAATCAGCAAACTGATTTGCCTGAAGATTGTTGAAAACCGCGCTTTCGGGCGAAGTCAGATAGCCGATCCTGCGCGCCGAAACCGTATAATTTCCGCCGGCCGGCAAACCGCCGAACGAATATTGTCTGGTCGTATTCAAAACCACCGAGCGATTGACCGTGCCGCTTAGGGTAACGATGGTTTGTCCGCCCGGAGTTCCCGTGTCGCTGATCGTGCCGCTGATCGAATAAACCGCCGCGGTTTCGTCCGTTGCGCCGATCTTCATTACAAAACCGTCGGGAATAGATGAGCTCGAAGGATTTCCGCGAGTCGTTTGCGGAGCATTTTGCGTTGTCGTGACATAATGCGCTTCGCCTGTTAAAAAGGCGTTGCTTTGCGCGTCGAGCGCGATGTCTTTGACGCCGCCCGTGCCGAGCAAAGACGAAAAAACAAGATCGCTCCCCGAAGCATTAAAGCGCGTCAGAAACATCGTGCCGAGATTGCCTTGCAGCGAATTGTGAAGCGGAAAATTCAGGTTTGCCGAACCTGTTTCGCCGCCGATCAGGGCTTCGCCGTTTGACGCAACCTTGACGGCAAAAGCTCTATCCCCGCCTGTTCCGCCGAGGAATGTCGAATAAACCAGACCGGTTCCGGTCGAATTGAATTTCGTCAGAAACGCATCGGTGCTGTTGTTGAAACTCACGTCAAACGCACCCGGAGTTGTAGGAAACGCCGTGTTTTCGGTTTGTCCGGCAACATAAGCATTGCCGTCCGCGTCAACGTCAACGCCCCAAATTCGGTCGGATTGCAGACCGCCGCCGAGATAAGTTCCGTAAGCCAAAGTAGTTCCGCTCGAAATAATTTTGGCGACAAAGCCATCAGATCCACCGCTATACGTAGTTTGAAATGCGCCCGCCGAAACAGGAAAATCATTTGACATTGTGTAGCCGACAACGTAGAAATCATTGTTCACATCAATCGCCAGATCAGTTGAATATTCGGCGCCGGTGCCTCCCAAAAGCGTTGCCCATTGCGCCGCGCCGCTCGTGTTAAATTTCGCCGCAAACGCATCGCTTCCCATCACCGCACAGCCCGCGCCCGAACACGGCGCCGGTTTCAAAACCCCGGCCGTCGTCGGGAAGTTTGATGAAGTGGTCGAGCCTGTTAGATACAGATCGCCGTTGGCAAGCCGGATTCTTTGCCCGTTATCCGAAAAACTTCCGCCGTAAAATGTCGAAAAAAGCAGTGCCGAACCGTTCGGATTGAGTTTGGCGATAAAAGCATCGCCGTTGCCGCCGAAAGTCGGTTGTTGAGCGTTGACGATCGGAAAGCTCGCCGTGTCGGTGGCGCCGGTGATGTAGGCGTTTCCGCTTTCGTCAACCGCTATTCCGTAACCATAATCGGAACCTGCATTCGTTCCCAAATAGGTCGAATAAACAAACTGTGTTCCGGTCGCGTTGATCTTTGTAACAAACGCGTCAAAGCCGTAAACGGTTGAACCGATCGGCAACAGTGTCGTTTTTAGCGCGCCTTGGGTGACCGGAAAATTGACCGAAACCGTGAATCCTGTGATATATGAATTGCCGCTCGGATCGACCGCGATTGCAGTTGCGTAATCGCTCCGGTCGCCGCCCAAATAACTCGAATAAGCCAGTATCGGGTCGATCACCAGTTCTTTCGATCTGTCGTAATCGGCGAGCCTAAAAGCGACTTCGTTTTTGCCGATCTTGTCGTAAATCGCCGCGACTTCGCGTCGTTCCCCGTCAATTTCTTGATATGCGAAAGGTTTGTGCTGGCGGAGCGTGCCGAGCGCGGTTTCGAGCAAGAGATCGCCCGACCTTTCGTCAATTTTCACCGACTTCGCGCCTTCAAAATTCAGTTTTATTTGCTTCGTGTCGGCATGAGGCGCAACGACGAAATCATATTCCAAACGGCGTTGATTGCCGTAATACACGAGGTCAACGCCGTCATAAACTTTTTCAAATTTGACCTTACCGTAATTTGAAACATCGGTTTGCCATTTTGAAGCGTCGTTGCCGATAAAATAATTCGTCTTGCTCGAAAGTTCATCTTGTCCGCTACTTTCCGCCGAATTTGCACCGACGAGGTTCATTCTCAACGCGGCAATTTTAGGTTTTTGACTCTTGCTTTTCGGCCGCTCGCTCAAGACGAGCGTGGCGGATTTATCTTGCAGGAAAATTCCGTAGCCTTTTCCCCGGGCAAAAAATCTGACTGTTTCATCGGTTTGTCCGCGATTCGGCTCAAAATGGAGCGGCAATGTGCCGTAACTCTCGGCGATTTGCAGCTTTTGTTTCGATTGATTACCGACTAGTGTTTCGTCTGAAACGAAATGTCGGACTGGCAATTGCCTGACAGAATCATCTCTCTGGAAAAAGATGTAAATGGATAAAAACGAGAGGCTTAACACGCTCAGGCGCGTAATTCTTTGACAATAATTCATGATGACACACTCCCATTTTAAGAAAACATCTTACTTTCACTGTGCGCCCTCCTCTCGAAAAAAGACTTTCTCAAAGTTTTTCTAATTCAAGTGCCTATCAAAATTTTCAGCAGATAGGAAAAAAGACGTTGAAATTTCCACAGTAAAACGTCGAAAACTACACACTTCTCTTCCAAATCTGCACAAAATCAGATACGCAAAATGCTGTATCGCAATTTTTGTGCCTTTCCGTCAAACGCCGCGGCGGGCGCGAACGGCTATAGTAAAACGATGGTTTCCTTATTGATCCGCAATTTGTTCTTTACGATGTTGCAGCCGGGCGTGGTTGTTGGGTTAATGCCGTATTTGATTCTGCGATACACGGGCCGCGAGATCGTGCCGGCGGTTTGGGGAATGATGCATTTCAGCGGTGCGGCATTAATGATCGTTGGCGTCATCATCGCCGGTTCGTGCATTTTGCGTTTTGCAACCGAAGGTAAGGGGACGATCTCGCCGCTCGACCCGACGAAGCGACTCGTAAACCACGGCCTCTACAAATACTCGCGAAACCCAATGTATCTCGGCGCGATAACTCTCGTGATCGGTGAAGCGATGTTTTGGTCGTCGCTCGCACTTGCGATCTACAGCGTTGTTGTTTTCATTGGTTTTAATCTATTCATTATTCTGCACGAAGAACCTCGCTGCCGACGCGATTTCGGCGACGAGTACACAGAATACTGCCAAAATGTGCGTCGATGGTTATAGCCAAGTGTCACTGGCCGTTGACCGCAACTTATTCAATCAATAAACTTTCACAGTGACACCCGAGCAGCCGGCTGCGCCAACTGACATAAATCTAAGTACGCTCAATTCTGAGCGCCAGAGCTCGAGCTGGGACATCCGCAACGCACCGAGGAATTACGCGGCGCTGGTCGCATATCAAGTGTTGAGTGCGGCGTTCTCGTTTGGCGCCGTTTGGCTGATCACGCGGCACTTAGGCAGCGAGGGTTACGGCGGAATCGTCGCGATCATCGCCGCGTCGCAGGTCGCGCAGGTGTTTGTAAACTGGACGAGCACGGCGGTCGTGCGGTTCGGCGTCGATGAATTTGTCGAGACGGAAAAGATCTCGCGCACGTTCTGGGTGCGATTCGTCGTGCTCGTTGTAAATTTGTTGGCCGTCGCATTGATCTCGCGTCTGTGGTTTCCGACGCTGGCCGATTGGCTAAAACTTTCGCCCGAAACATTTTGGCTCGTCATCGCTCACTTTGCCGTAACGGTGATTTGGATTCATGTGCAGATGAGTCTGCAAGCAGCAAAACTGCCGCGTGTGCAAGGCTTGTTGCAGATGATCGAGCGGCTGCTGATCTTCGTCGGTATCTTTGCGCTGACCGCCGCGGCAAATCTAACGCCCATATTCGCGATGCTCTGCTACATCATCGCACCGGCAGCAATGATCTTCGCCGGTTTGTTTAAGTTGCGACATTTCATAAACGCGCGTTTCGATATCGATCGCGCATTTGTGCGCAAGATTGTTGCGTACTCGATTCCGCTGCTGCCGTTTTCGCTTGTCGGATATTTCTCGGGCAGTTACGTCGATGCGGTTTTTGTGTCGCAGTTTTTATCGACGAACGACCTCGGCATTTACTCGGTCGCAACGCAGATCAACGGAATTGCGCTTCAGTTGCCAACCCTCGCGAACACGCTACTGCTGCCGCTGTTCGTAACCTTGACCAACGAAGGGTTAAACGAAAAGATCAAGTCATACTTCACGCACGCCCTGCCGGCGATCACGCTCGTCGGCGGCCTTGCGGGAACGATTTTGTCTGCCGCCGGTTATGTTTTGATACCTGTGATCTTTGGAAGTGAGTTTGAGCAAGCTGCGTTGCCGTTGTGGATTTTGATCTCGTCATCGGTCGTCGGCTTGCCGGCGTTGTTGGGTTACGCGTCGGCGACGCATTCGAGTTCGCTGACGTATGTCGCGACGATTGCCTCGGTTTTTGCCGCTACCGCAAATATCGCGCTCAACTTCTTACTGATTCCGATCTGGGGCCTCGAGGGCTGCGCATGGGCAACGCTCTCGGCGATCTTGATCAGCACAATAATTTTTGCAACGATGCTGAAACGCAAAATCCAACTGCCGCCGTCATGGAGCTTCTTTGCAATTTTGCCTAATCTCACAGCGGCGATCACTCTTTCGCTGACACACAACATCTATTTTGCGATCACGATTGGCATAACTCTCACTGCACTTCTTTTGTTGTTTAAGAGAAGGTCATTTACGAGCGGCCTAAGTGTTATTATGAGGTCGTATAAATAAAATGTCCGCGAATTTACCCGCCAGCCCGATCACCGGAACACACAATGTAACGGTCTTTGACACGATCAATGTCAGCGACATTGTGCGGCTTTACCGCGAGCAGGAACAGATCGACGTCAGCAGATTTTTTATCGGAGTCGACCAAGTCTCGATACTCGAATGCGGCGATACGGGTTATCGGTTTTATAATCCTTTTACCCTTGTTGGCGACGAAAGCTTTTATCAGGAACTCGCAACGGCGAAGCACAGCATCGGCCTTGAATACGACCGCGACTGGTCGGAAGATCATGAATTCGCGCTGCAGACTATTATAGAAAACGAACGAGTGTTGGAGGTCGGATGCAACACCGGCAAGTTTCTCGAACGCGTCAGAGAAAAAACAAAACACGTTACAGGATTAGAATTTAACTCCGAGGCCGCTGCCGTCGCGCGAGTGAAAGAGCTTGATGTTAGAAATCTCGACATCGCGATCCTCGCCGAGAACGAACCAGAAAGTTTCGACGCGATCTGCGCGTTTCAGGTGCTCGAACACATTCCAAACGCCGGCGATTTTTTGCAAGCCTGTCTCAAAGCGCTAAAGCCCGGAGGCAAATTGATCTTTAGCGTCCCGAACAACGAGCCGTATTTTCAGCGATTCAGCAAATACGAGGTCCTCAACCTGCCGCCGCATCATATGGGGCTCTGGAACCTCATGGCCTTTGAGAAACTTGAATGTTATTTTCATTTGAAGTTAGAAAAGTTCGCATTTGCTGGGAGAAGCGGGTTAGCGGCAGACACTTATGTGCGAACCAGGAATATGGCAGGCTTAACGGGAACTAGCGGCGGGTACTACAATATCGAAAATCTGTGGCTTCTCTTATTTCTACCGCTTGCCTTGATGAAAAGCACATTGGATTGGATAAAAGGGAAGGTAAATAATGCACATTTGTCTGTTGTCTTCCGCAAGTGCTAGGGTCACCTAGATATTTTGATTTGGGGAGAATTGATTAGTTAGTAGATAAAAAACGTGTTCATTTATACGAATCAGTTAATTCCTTTTTTCCGTTATGAATCTTATTAAAAAAAATATCGTCAAATTCTTAAGAAATCCAAAAGTTAGATATTCTGGGATTTTTATTGCATTGCAGGAATTGTTGAAATATAGGCAATTTGAAGAGACATTGATCAACACAATTGACTTTGTTAAGTTTTGCAAAGTTGAAGGCGACTATTTGGAATTCGGAGTTTTTTCCGGGACTCATTTTTCTTCGACTTACCTTTATGCTCAGAAGAGCGGCTTGGATTCAATGCACTTCCATGCATTCGATTCATTTGAAGGATTACCTAAAATAACGGGGTTAGATTTAGCCGCCCCGAGACAATTTGAACAAGGCGAGTTTGCATGTGACCTTGAATCGTTCAAATCCAATATCGTAAAAAATGGTGTTTCTCTGAATAGAGTGACAATCACCAAAGGCTGGTTTGATGAGACCTTAAATGACCTTACCAAGGAAAAACTGGCAATCTCGAAAGCTGCTATTATATGGTTGGATTGTGACTTTTATGAATCAACTGTTCCAGTATTGAACTTCATTACCGACTATATTCAGAATGGTACCGTAATTATTTTTGACGACTGGTTTTGCTTTAAGGGGGATTCGCAACTTGGACAGCAAAAAGCCTTTAGCGAATGGTTGGCGCGAAATCCAAGCATAAAAGCAGCTGAGTTTTATAAATACGGTTGGACCGGCAACTCCTTTATTTTAACAATCAATGATCAATAGCTTTCAAGTTTTTCAGCAAAAAGATGTTCATTTGATGGATAGGTTGATCGGCTGCACTCCTTTTTATGCCGGTTTTTGGGGCCGTAGACGGATCGATCAGGCGATTGCCGGTGCCGCTTGCCTTGCTCACGGAGTTTTGCTTGATATTGGCTGCGGGAATAAGCCTTATCAGGAGGTTTTCGCCCCGCGCATTGAAAAATGTATCGGTTTGGAATACTCGCCGGAGACGGGATACCGTGGCAATAAAGCCGATCTTTGCGGCGATGCAATGCGACTTCCGTTAGCGGATAATTCGGTGGACACAATTCTTTGCACCGAAGTTCTGGAGCATCTGCCAAGTCCAGAAAAAGCAATCGCCGAATTTGCGAGAGTTCTGAAACTGAACGGTGTCGTCATCACAACAGCGCCATTTTTTTATCCGGTTCACGACGCGCGAGATTTTTTTAGATATTCGCCCGACGGAATCGCGACCTTGATGAAGCAAAATGGCCTCAACGTCGAACTCATCAAACCACTTTCAGGCACAGGCGTGACTCTGGCTTTGTTGTTTAATCTTTACTGGTTCGACATCGGTTTTATGTGGACAAAGTGGCTCTATCCCTTCGGCGTGATACTGCGACCGATCTTGCTGCTTTTATGTTTTATCGTAAATGTTTTGGGCGGAATTTTAGAGGTGATCTTGCCTTCGCGGCAAATGTCGTTTAATCACTTAACGATAGCGAAGAAAATTGAGGCCGGTTAGATGAAAACAGTCATTCTATGTGGCGGTCGCGGCACGCGGCTCGGTGGGCACGGTGAGACGATGCCAAAGGCGTTGATCGAGATCGGCGGGCGGCCGATACTTTGGCATCTGCTAAAAATTTACGCGCACTATAGGCTGAATGATTTCATACTCTGTCTCGGTCATCTCGGCGACAATATTAAGAACTATTTTTTGCAGAGCGCGACTGACAACGGCCAGGTCGATCTCGGCGACGGGCAGTTTTGCAAAATCGAATTCGCGGACACTGGTCTCGACACAAATACCGGTGGCCGCGTAAAGCTGATCGAGAAATTTATCGATGGTGACACTTTTTGCGTGACCTATGGCGACGGTTTGTCGGACATCAATATCAGCTCGCTGATCGACTTTCATACGTCGCATGGCAAAATTGCTACTTTGACGGCAGTTCATCCGCACTCGAATTTCGGTATTATGAAGGTTGATGAGGCGAGCGGTGCCGTCGTCGAGTTCCAGGAAAAGCCGCGACTTAAAGAATGGATCAACGGCGGATTTTTTGTGTTCGGTCGAAAAGTTTTTGACTACATCGATGACAACGCCGTTCTCGAACGTGAACCGCTCGAAAAACTCGCCGGCGAGCGCAAGCTGATCGCATACAAACATCCCGGTTTTTGGAAGTGCATGGACACGCTAAAAGATAACATGGAATTTAATGAGATCTGGAAAAGTAGCGCCGATTGGAAAATTTGGCCATAAGTTTATGTCGTTTTGGAAAAACAAAATTTGTTTTGTGACGGGTGCGACGGGCTTTGTCGGAGCGCATGTTGCGCGCCAACTCGTCGAAAAAGAAGCAAAGGTCATCTGTCTGCAACGCGATTCAGTCAAAGCGAATTCGCTCGATCTTTTCGACATTCGCCTCCGTGTCACTGTCATCAATGGTCAACTCGAAGATTTTGCTCTCATGGAGCGCATCATTAATGAGTACGAGATCGAAGCCGTCTTTCATCTCGCCGCTCAGGCGCTCGTCGGGGCCGCAAACCGTTCGCCGCTTTCTACTTTTGAGGCAAACATTCGCGGAACATACTCGCTGCTCGAAGCTTGCCGGATCGGCGAAACCGTCAAGCGCGTCGTCGTCGCATCGAGCGACAAGGCCTACGGCACACACGACAAACTTCCCTACACGGAGGAGTATTCGCTCAACGGTTTGTTTCCCTACGACGCGTCAAAGGCGTGCACCGATGTGATCGCGCGCTCGTTCGCACATACTTACGACACGCCGGTCGCGGTGACGCGATTTGCAAATATTTACGGCCCGGGCGATATGAATATGTCGCGCATAATTCCGGGGACGATCCTATCAGCGCTAAAAAATGAGAATCCGATCATTCGCAGCGACGGCACGCCAAAGCGTGATTTTATGTATGTCGATGACGTCGCGAGAGCTTATCTGATGCTCGCCGAAAATATTGAGAATACAAAGGGCGAGGCGTTCAACTTCGGCAGCGGCGAGCCCGTGCAGATGCTCGATTTAGTTCAACGCATTATCAAACTTGCTGGCAAAGAAAGTGTGGTCGAGCCAAACATTCTCCTCAAAACAAAGATCGCCCGCGAGATTGACGAACAATATCTCGGCGCGGAAAAAGCTGGCCGGATCTTAAATTGGAAGGCCGAGGTCGATCTCGACAATGGCCTGTCCGACACGATCAAATGGTACGCCGACAATCTCGACAAACTTATCTGAGCCGATAGATGAAACCTCATAAAGTACTTCATATCTTGGACGTAGATAAAGAAGCTTTCTACTTTAATAATCTCTGTGATTTCACTCCGCGATCCGAGGTTGAGTTTTCGTTTATCACGCTTGCTCCGGCCGGTGAATTTACAAAGAGCATTGAGAAGAGGGGTTTGCGTGTTTATGCACTCGATGCCCGTTCAAAAACACAACTTTTATCAACTGTCACAAAAATTTGGCACATACTTAAAATAGAAAAGCCTGACATCGTGCACGCTCATTTATTTTACCCGAGCGTTCTCGGGTTGGCTCTCGCAAGACTGCGAAAGATAAGAACCGTCCTCACGCGGCATCATTCTGATGCGCTACATTTGTTGCCTAACAAAATCAAGCGTTCTTTTTATCTGACGATTGAAAATTTTCACAATCACAATGCCGATCATATAGTCGCTCCGTCACGAATGGTGAAAAAATGTCTGGTCGAGTGGGAGAATGTTCCTGAAGAGAAGGTTTCACTGATTCCTTACGGACAGACCAGCGAGCGATTTGAGGCAGTAACGGACGACATTATTAGACGGAAAAAAATCGAGCTTGGGATGAGCGGACACATTTCGCTCGTTTGTGTTTCGAGGCTTTTCGACCGCAAAGGTCACAAATATCTTTTCGACGCGGTCGCGCCGCTTATTAAAAACGGACTCAACGCAAAACTTTATCTAGTTGGCGAAGGCGAATATCGCAAAAAGCTCGAATACATTGCGTCCAACTTAGGAATACTGCAAAACATAGAATTTTTAGGATGGCGCGAAGACGCGCTCGCGATCATGGCCGCCGCGGATATTGTCGTGCATCCTTCGTTAGAAGATGCCCTGTCGCAATCGCTAATTGAGTCGCTAATGCTGCAACGTCCGATCATTGCAACCGACATCAGCGGTGCCGCCGACACCCTCGATGGCGGCAAGTATGGCCAACTCGTGCCGCCGGCTGACTCAAATAGTTTTCGAATTGCTTTAAAAGAAGTTATCGAAAATCTCGATGCTGCACAGGAAAAGGCGAAGCTAGGACGCGAGTATTTACTCGAATACATGGACGCGAAACATGTTGCCGCCAAATATCTGAATATCTACAAAAAGGTTTTGGCAAATTAAAATGTCCTCAGAAGAAAGATTTAAAAGTGCGAATATTATCGATGCGGGAAAGCTCTCGCCGTATTGGGGCGAGCACGTCGCGCGTTATTCGTTCGCGTTGAGTTACGTTAAAGACAAAGTTGTTTTGGACATCGCCTGCGGAACTGGATACGGTTTGGCGTTTTTGACACGTGATGCCAAATCCGTAACCGGCGTCGATGTTGACATCGGCGCGGCACGCGAAGCCCGGCTTGAGTGTGACACAAATAAAACTCAAGTTCTGCTCGGTGACGGCACAAACTTGCCGTTTACTGACGAGAGCTTTGATGTTGTCACATCGTTTGAAACACTCGAACATCTTCACGCTCGCAACAACTTTTTGGCCGAGTTGAAAAGGGTTCTAAAACCTCACGGAACGCTTATTTTATCGACGCCAAACTCAAATTACACAAAACCGATCAACGGCAAACCGTCGAATCCGTTTCACGTTTTTGAATACGCGCCGTCCGAACTTAAAGCGGAACTTGAAAATCATTTCATGGTCGAAAAGTTTTTGGGACAAAATTTGAGCGAGGCGATAAAAATCCCGCCCTTCCAGGATGCGCAACATCGTCTGCCGAAAGACGCGGCGACGCGAACAAAACTTTTCTGCTGGAAGGTTTTTAATAAAATACCGTTTGTGATGCGCGAATGGCTCAGCGAGCTGATTTGGAAAGCTCCTTTTTATCCAATGGCATCAGACTATGATTTCGATGAAAACACGGTCGAGAGAGCGCCGGTTCTCGTGGTGATTTGCTCAAAGAATTGATCGATGAAAGTGCTCGTAAGCGTCATAATCCCCAATTACAACTATGCAAATTACGTTTGCGAAGCGATTGACAGTGCTTTGAATCAAACCTACGAGAACATCGAAGTTATCGTCGTTGACGATGGCTCGACAGATGGCTCTCGCGAAGTTTTAGAAAGTTACGGCGATAAAATTACGACGATTTTCAATGACAACGCAGGCGTGTCGGTTGCGAGAAATAACGGTGTAAAAAGCAGCGGCGGTAAATACGTTGCGTTTCTCGATGCGGATGATATTTGGCTTCCCCAAAAACTTGCAAAGCAGGTCAAGCTTTTTGAAAATGAAAGGGATTTGGGTCTCGTTCACGTGGGCGTTGAAGAGTTTGACTCAACCGAACATTCTCTGAATACCCGACTCGAAGGTATGTCAGGCTCGGTGTCGCACGAATTTCTTTTGTTCGAGCGTCCCGTCGTTTTGGGCGGCGGTAGCGGGCTGATGATTACGCGTGAGATTTTTAACGAGGTTGAAGGATTCGATCCTATGCTTTTAACATCTGCAGATTGGGATTTATTTTATCGCATCAGCAGACGTTACAAAATAGGTTTTGTGTCTGAAGTCTTGCTGAAATACCGTATCCACGGTTCGAACATGCACGGCAATATCAAGCGGATGGAGCGAGAGATGTTGTATGGTTTTGAAAAGGCTTTTAACGAGCAATCGGCTGATGTTCAAAATATCAAGCGTCAGGCATACGGCAATCTGCATAAAACTTTGGCGGGTTCGTATTTTCAAGCCGGACAATATGGGGATTTTCTCCGCCATGCTTTCAAAAGTTTGTATCTGAAGCCAAATAATTTTGGATACTTTGCTAAATATCCGATCAGAGTTCTGACAAAGAAGAGCAATAATGAAAGGTGAAGAAGAAGAAACAGCACGGGTTGAGATTTCGGAAGAGAAGCTCTCTATGCAGCGTGAAAAGGCCGTCTCTAACGACACGGCTTCTTTATCGCGTGACCAGCGTCGCCAAGAATGCTTTCGGCCGCGAAAGGCTGTTGCGTTTTTATCTGAACAGCTCGAGGCTTTTTTGTCGATTCGCTTATGAGCTAATTGGTGAAATTTATGACAGCCGATTTCATAATCATGTAAAGGCCCTGTCGGAAGATCTTCTGAAAAAAGATATTCCCGCAAATGGCTCGGTAATCGACGTGGGCTGTGGCGTCGGACGTTGGTGTCGAATCGCCTCGAAGTATGCGGACAAAGTCATCGGGATCGACTATCCAAAAAGCCTGATCGATGAGGTAAAAAGCAAAACGGATGCAGCGAATGTGACTTTTTTGGTTGGCGACGTAACCAAGGATTTAAATGATGAAAAATTCGACTTAGCTCTTTTACTGCATGTCATCGAACATATTGACGAGGCCGACCGAATTTTGAACGAACTAAAAACTGTCCCTTCAATGATCATCGTCGAAGTGCCCGATTTTGAGCAAGACGCGCTAAACTATGTTCGCTTGAAACAAAATTTACCGTTCTACAGCGACGGCGATCACGTCAGAGAATATACCGAGGAAATTCTCGTCGATCAGCTAACACGAAATGGCTGCGACGTGATCGAAACCAGAAAGAACGGCGGGGCGGTTTTGGCATTTGCAAAGTCTAATCAAATCATGGGATGAGTATGAAAAAGTCAGTCCAGACATTGCTCCTATCTTTCACAATTTTATCTAATGTTTTAGTCGCTCAGACTGAGCAAAAGTGGGGGCTGAAGTTTGATTCGACTCAGGGGCATCACGTAAACATCGGAGCATTTCATGAAGATGGAGTTGCCTATAATAAGTTTTTCATTGAGGCGTGGGTTTACGCCACGGGAAATAGTCAATACATATATTCGGCGGGCTACGGCGGCGCACACAATATTTTGTTTGGGTTTGCGAGTTGCGTAAACGGTAAAAGTTACGTCACGGGAAATGTATTTTATTATCCAGAAAATGCGACTCAACTGCCCGGAGATAAGTGGGGAAACTTGGTAGATTTCGTAAAGCAACCGAGCTACCAGATCAAACAAGGAAATAGCAAACTAATCTCGAACGCCATGACCGCCACCTCATTCAGTTCCACTGACAGAGTTCCGTGCAACAAATTGGTTCATGTCGCTGCGGGCTACAACGGTAGTTTTATTGGCACGTGGATAAACGGTATTCCGAGCAGCAAAATTCCATACACAGGGCTGCGAAGAACGCTTTATCCATTCGAATCCGTTGGATATATAGGCGGCAGCAATCACTCGAACTATAACGGCTATATTCACGCGCTGCGGATATTCGAAAATCAGTTTCCGCTGCTTTCGATCGACCAGCCATTTTTTCCTGAGAAAATTTTTAGAACCACACTTCGCGATTGGAACGGCAACATGATCACGGCGAACTACATCAGCGCCTTTCATAACAAATCTTTGGCCGACCTGTCGTCGGGGTTGAACGGCCGGATCCATAGCGGACATCTTGCAAACGATTATGAACAGGCCGGTGACTTCGCATTTTTTGGAATCAACCAACAAGAACGAGGCGTGTTGCCGATCTGGGAACGAATACCCGCAGATTTGCCGGAAACGATCGATGTCGAGCCGCCTTATCCAAATTCACTCATCTTTGATGGATTTAGCAGGGAGTCGATGAATTTGTCAGATTCACGTACTCATGGTTTAGGAACAACCGAAATAGGCAGTAAGGTGTGGCAAAATTCGAATAAATTTGGCGTGTTGGATGGGTCGGCACTTTCAACCGAGCTGTATCAAACTGCTTTTTTTGAGACGGATTTACCGGCTGCCACAAGCTGCGTAGTCATAAAGCAAAACTCTCCAAAAAACGACTGGTACACATTTCATTTTAAGGTTAAGAATAATGGAGAAAAGATGGGCCTTACAGTTGCACCGTCTAATATTGCAGATCCACATCTATATTTATTTGTTTATACAACCCCTTACGCATATACCGTGACGGATCTCGGAATCATTGGACAAAATTGGAGAAGTATCTGTGCCAGTTGGAATAATACAAATATTCAGGCGGGTTGGGACTACGGAAATGTCGGTGGGCAGAATGTAATTCCAGCCAATTTGGTTCCGTATAACGGCGTGGAATTTAGTTTGTCACCAGGACAACGGATCGAGAACATCAGGGTGAATGCAAAATAAATAAAATTGACTCGACATTTTTGATGCAGCCAAACACTTTGTATATCTGCTACTTCTGGTTAGATGAACCGCTTGTTCAAACGCAGGTCCTGCCGTATTTGAGGGAAATTCAAAAAGGCGGCGCTCGAGTTTCGCTGTTGACCTTTGAGAAAGAAAATCTGTCGTCCGAAAAGATCGAGGCCCAACGCAAACGACTCACCGACGAGGGCATAACTTGGCACTGTTTGCGTTATCACAAAACGCCTTCGGTGCCTACAACATTTTTCGACATTTTGAATGGCGCGAGATTTGTTCGCCGTCTGAATAAAAACGAGAAGTTTGACATACTGCACGGCCGCGTTCATCTGCCAACATTGATGGCGGCGATTGCCAGAAAGCTCAGCAAATACAAGCCGAAGCTACTTTTCGACATTCGCGGATTTTTTCCTGAGGAATACACCGACGGCGGCGTCTGGCCCGAAGGCGGCTGGCTTTATCGAGCGGCGAAGCGCGTCGAGCGGTGGCTGCTCAGAGAAGCAGACGGTTTTGTTGTGCTAACTGAAAAAGCACGCGAAATTCTTTTCCCCGAGTCTAAACAAACCGGCGTTGACAAACTAAACCGTCCTGTCGAAGTCATTCCTTGCTGCGTCGATCTAAAAAGATTTGATGTGATCTCAGATGAATCGCGAGCGGAAATGCGCAGCCGGTTGAACATCGGCGACAGATTTGTCATCGCATATGTCGGTTCGTTTGGCGGATGGTATCTGACGGATGAGATGTTCGAATTTTTTAGCGCGGCTCGCGAAGCCGATTCGTCGGTTTTTATAATGGTGCTGACGCAGCGTGACAAAGCAATGGTGATCGACAAACTAACCGCTGCCGGTTTTGGAGAAACAGATTTTTTTGTTGACAGCGTTTTGCCGGACGAAATTCCGCAGTATCTGAACGCCGCTGACGCAGGTTTGTCGTTTATCAAGCGGTGTTATTCGAAACAATCTTCGTCGCCGACTAAGAACGCCGAGTATCTCGCAGCCGGCTTACCGATAGTCGCGAACGCAGGGGTCGGCGATGTCGATTTACAAATTACGGAGCACAACGTCGGCGTGCTCGTGGAACGGTTCGACCGTGAATGTTATCTCGATGCGCTAGAACGACTAAAAACTCTTGGCAACATACGCGAGCGTTGCCGCGACGTTGCGAAAACTGGCTTCGATCTCGAAACTATCGGCGGAATTCGTTATCGCAGGCTTTACGAGCGGATTCTTGGCCAAAAATAAGGGCGATGTTACTTAAAATCACTTTTGTTGTGGTAAGTTAATGGATTCGGATTTATGACTCTGGAGGCACTATGAAAGTTCTTTTAACCGGCGGTAATGGTTTTGCCGGTCATCACGTAGCCGAGGCCATCTTAAAAAACACCGATTGGAATATCGATATTATGGACCGTCTGTCCTACGCATCGACCGGCTATTCGAGATTACGGGATGTAAATTGCTACGACGACAAGCGAATACGGCATTTCTCGCACGACTTTACGCTGCCGGTCGTCGAAGGACTTCAAGACGAGCTCGTCGATACCGATTACATCATCCACATGGGAGCCGAGACGCACGTCGATAACAGCATCGAGAACCCTGAACCGTTTGTTCGATGTAATGTGCTCGGCACGATGCAGATACTCGAATTTGCTCGCAAATGTCCAAATCTGAAAAAGGTTTTTTACATGGGCACCGACGAAGTATTCGGCCCGGCTGATGCAGAGCTCGTGCCGAACGGCTACAAAGAATGGGACCGTTATAACTCGACAAATCCGTATTCTGCTTCAAAAGCCGGCGGCGAAGAGCTGTGCCTCGCGTGGGCAAACACCTACGGAACGCCGGTCATCATTGGCCACACAATGAACATCTTTGGCGAACGTCAGCATCCCGAGAAGTTTATTCCAAAGGTTATCCGCGCCGTGCTCACCGGCGAGAAGGTTTACATTCACGCCGACAGCAGCCTGACGGTTTCAGGTAGCCGCTTTTGGATTCACGCGCGTAACGTCGCGCAGGCCATCCTCTTTTTGCTAGAAAAAGGCGAGAACCGCGACAAATATAACATCGTCGGCGAAAAAGAAGTTTCGAATCTCGAGATGGCGAAATTCGTCGCCGACGTTCTCGGCAAACCGCTCAACCACGAGATGGTCGATTTTCACAGCAGTCGTCCCGGTCACGACCTGCGTTACGGTCTCGACGGCACGAAGCTGAAAGAGATCGGATTTAATTATTCGAAGTCTTTTGAAGAAAGCCTGACAAAGACCATTCAATGGACGATCGAAAATCCCAAGTGGCTCGATATCGGCGACGCCGCTGCAGCTCCATGATGAGTTTTAAGCGGATAATTAGGTATGAATGATTACTTTGATTTTAGAGAAATAAATTGTCCGGTATGTGCAAGCGCAGGCGGAAAGCTACTTGGTTATCGAGGAGGAGCGGCTCATCAAAATAATCAAGGTGTAAAAACGTCGATCACAAGGTGCAATTATTGCAGTCATCAGTACCCA
The DNA here is from genome assembly GCA_031405985.1 of Acidobacteriota bacterium. Taxonomy (GTDB): domain Bacteria; phylum Acidobacteriota; class Blastocatellia; order Pyrinomonadales; family Pyrinomonadaceae; genus OLB17. The sequence continues at coordinate 20,143 of JANOGL010000424.1, forward strand.
AACCCAATGCCCTTCCCTAAGGTTGATCTCGGTGTCCTCTATTCCAACGCGGACGAATACTTTCAAAATCATGAGTTAGAAGAAAAGAAAAACAATGCCCTCGGCATAATGAGGGACTTCGAGACTCGTTTGGGGAAAAAAGGAAAGATTCTTGACGTTGGCTGCGGTCGCGGCGAATTGGTCTGGGCTGCGAAGGAATCCGGTTGGGATGCTGAAGGCATCGATCCATCAAGCGAGTTTATCAGCTTCGGCAATAAGAATTTGGGAGTGAATACGCGCGCGGGAACTTTGGACGAAACAAAATTTCCCTCAGACAGTTTTGATGCTGTAACGCTTTGCGGAATTATTGAACATCTTTACGAACCATTTGAGACTCTTAGAGAGATTCATCGCATCTTACGGTCAGACGGCTGGTTATTTTTTGATGCCCCGAACGAGGATGGCCTTTACATGCAGTTTGGCAATTTGTACATGCGGCTTCTCGGCAGAGATTGGGTTGTTACATTAGCCCCGACTTTTCCACCCTATCATGTCCAGGGATTTAATCCGCAGTCATTACGCAAGATCATGCAGCGGGCGAATTTTTCGATCAAGAAGCTGGATATCTTTGGCGTCGTGTGCGAACAGCAAGGGGAAAAATCACTCAGGAAGAAACTCGAGTTTACCGCTGCAAAGTTTGTAAATCGCATTGGTAGGGCTATGAATAAAGGCTCGTACATGAGTGTTTGGGCTCAAAAGGGTTAGTGAATGAGGGTTCTGGCACTAATTCCCAGCCAAAAGGGACATGCGCCCGGTCAGCGCGGAAGTATCGAACTTTGGGAGAATATCCTGAAACCCGAAGGCATCGAGCTCGACTTTGCTCCGTTTGAAACCGATAAGCTTCGCGAAATTTTACATAAGGACGGCAATAGCGTTGCGAAAATTTTCGAGACTGTGCGAGGTTACGCCGAGCGAGTAAAACTTTTGCAACAAGTCGACGATTACGATGCGGTTTTTATTTATCGTGAAGCTGCATTGCTCGGTCCGGCATTTTTAGAAAAACGAATCGCGCGCAAGAAGCCGGTCATTTACCAACTTGACGATCCGCTCTTTGTGCCATACCGCAGTCCGTCGAATGGCTATCTCTCTTACCTAAAATTTTTTGGGAAAGTAAAAGAGATAATCTCACTCGCCAAAGTCGTGTTTGTAAACTCGACTCCCATACGCGAGTACGCCGAAGCATTCAACAAAAACATATGGCAGGTTCCGAGCGTCGTCGATACCGATAAATTTACTTTCAAACCTTTTCCCGAAAAGTTAGATCGAGTCTGTGTCGGTTGGAGCGGCAGCCCGACGACGCGCAAAAATACAAAGATGCTCGAAGGCCCGTTGCAGAGAATTTCGAGTGAAGATATTTGCGATATTCACCTTATTGGCGGCACGGATTTTGAGCTAAAAAATGTAAATTACACGGCTCAAACGTGGAGCGGGGAAACTGAGGTTGACGACCTTCGCAAATTGCAGATCGGCCTGATTCCGCTGCCCGATCATCCGTGGAATCCGTATAAATTCATCATGAAAACGTCGCAATACATGTCGCTCGGCATCGTGCCCGTTGGCACGCCGATGGCGTCGAACACCGAAGTGATCCGCCACGGCGAGAACGGTTTTTTGGCCGCGACCGACGACGAATGGGTCGAGTATCTGACACTTTTAGCAAAAGATAATAAACTTAGAAACAAGTTGTCGAGGCAAGCTGCGAAAGATGCCGAGGCAAATTACAGCTTGCGGGCTCACACGGCGAACATCATTGCGGCGTTTCGCTCGGCGGTTGAATAATTTATGAACGTTTTAGTAACAGGCGGCGCGGGTTTTGTCGGGTCGCATTTGACGGATGCGTTGGTTGAAAAAGGTCATCGCGTCCGCATTATCGATTCGCTTGTCGAGCAGGTTCATCGTGGTAGTGCGCCTGAGCATTTAAATAAAGACGCCGAATTTATTCACGCCGATCTGTGTGATGCCGACGCGGTAAAAAAGGCTCTCGACGGCGTCGAAGTCGTTTATCATCAGGCAGCCGAAGTGGGAATCGCGCAGTCGATGTATGAGATCGTCCGCTACGTAAAAGGCAACGATCTCGGCACTGCAGTACTGCTCGAAGAGATGATCAAACGGCCGTCGCAATTCAAAAAACTTGTTGTCGCGTCATCGCACTCGGTTTACGGCGAGGGAACTTTTTATTGTGAGACGTGCAAAGCTTACGAATATCCGTCGCTGCGCACTGACGAGGAACTCGCGGCACATCGTTGGGAATTTACTTGCACAAATTGCGGCGGCAAAATGAACGCCGTCGGCACGCCCGAGAGCAAACCGCAATATCCGACATCGGTTTACGCGATCAACAAACAGGTTCAGGAGCAATATTGTTTGTCGGTCGGCCGCGCATATAAAATGCCGACGGTTGCGTTTCGATATTTTAATGTTTACGGGACGCGTCAGTCGCTGTCGAATCCGTACACCGGTATCTGCGCGATATTTTCTTCGAGATTGATGAACGATCAAGCGCCGTTGATCTACGAAGACGGTGAACAGACGCGTGATTTCGTGCATGTCAGCGACATTGCACGTGCGAATTTACTCGCACTTGAAACTGATAAGTGCGACTATCATGCTGTAAACATCGGCACTGGAGACGGACATTCGGTAAGAACGATCGGCGAATTCATTTCTCAGGGACTCGGTAAAGCGATCGCGCCGGAAATTACCGGCAAGTATCGCGAGGGCGACATCCGTCACAGCGTCGCCGATATTTCCAAGGCGAGAGAGCTGCTCGGATTTGAGCCGAAAGTAAAGTTAGAAGATGGATTGGCCGAGCTGCTCGATTGGCTCGAAGGGCAAAAGGCTACCGACAACGTCGAAACCGCCGCGGCAGAACTCGCCGCTCGCAGTCTGGTTAAATAGTTTTTATTAAATGCGCCGCAAACTAAGATTCGCTTTCGCCGCTCTGTTTGGCTTTTTGCCGTCGCCGCTCGCGCGCCTCCTTTACAGATTGTTTTTTGGTTACAAGATAGGCAAGCGCGTAAAGATCGGATTTTCTGTGATCGATGTCAACAGTTGCGAGATCGGCGACGACGTTACTATCGGACATTTTAATCTTTTTACGGGAACGTTGAAGGTCACGATCGGTGAAAAAACCAGGATTGGATTTTTTAATATTTTCCGTGGCGGCGACGGAATCGCTATCGGTAAGTACTGCGAGATTTTAAGGTGGAACGAGATCAACTCGATTCCCGAGCCTGACGCAGTGAACGATATCGACCCGCGTTTTATACTCGGCGACGGCAGCATGATCGCGGCTTCGCATAAAATTGACTTTACAGACAAGGTCGTTTTTGGAAAACGTGTGATCCTTGGTGGACGCAATTCGTCAGTTTGGACGCACAACCGGCAAAAGACCGAGCCGGTGATAGTAGGAGATTACGCATATCTCGGTTCGGAAATTCGCATGGCTCCTGGCTCTGTCATTCCGGCGCAATGTATTTTGGCGATGGGTTCAGTTGTCTCAGGTGAATTAAAAAACGAAAACCGCTTGATCGCCGGCGTTCCGGCAAAAGAGATCAGAGAGCTTGGCGAAGAAGGACGTTTTCTTGTAGAACAAAAGACTAGAAGAGATCTGCCGGATGATATTTAGTTTGTTATCACGAATTTTTAAGAATGCTCGATAAATTCATAGCTACAGCATTGATAGCCGTGCTTGTTCTAAGCGTCGTGGTCAGCTTTCCCGACGGCTTGATAGCGTTGTTTTTCGCGGGCATTCTGTCGGGCGGACTTCTCTTTCTTTTTCGGCGAGCCACTGATGAAAAGGATACGATCACCCGGGTTTTTCTGCTTGGTTTAGCACTGAGAATGTTGTTTGGATTGTTTGTTTTCTCTAACAGCCTTCAGGATTTCTTCGGCGGTGACGCTGGCACTTATCACGCAAATGGTTCGGGGTGGCTCGACGTTTGGCTCGATGGCGTCGAGCCAAGTGAGAGGTTGCTCCATCAAAACAAACCCGCGAGCGGTGCCGGATGGGGCATGAACTATCTAATCGCAAGTATTTATTTGATCACCGGTAAAAATCTTCTCGCGGGTCAGGCATTCTGCGCAGTTATCGGAGCCGCGACTGCTCCGCTGGTTTTTTTCTGCTCGCGAAGGATCTACAACAATTTTAAAGTCGCCAAGATCGCTGCTTTTTCAGTTGCGATTTTCCCGTCGTTTATTATCTGGTCCAGTCAGCTGATGAAGGACGGTCTGGTTATTTTTCTTCTCGTTTCCACGATGATTTTGACAATGCGTCTGAGCGAAGAATTTCATCCCGTCACTTTGGTTCTTCTGATAACCAGTCTTTTCGGAGTCTTGTCGCTGCGATTCTATATTTTTTACATGGTTCTGGTCGCCGTCGTTGGAAGTTTTGTCGTGGGCCTTTCTAAATCTAATACTTCAATTTTATTTCGGCTTGTGTTGACGGCTGTGCTAGGGGTGGCTCTTACGTATTTCGGCCCCGGTGAGCGAATGAGCGCCCAATTGACCACATTTGGAAATCTGGAACGAATGCAGATGAGCCGCTCAGATCTAGCTAAGAGGGCAAACTCAGGCTTCAACGAGGAAACGGACATCTCAACTGTGGAAGGAGCACTCGCGGCCATACCGATTGGATTTTCGTATCTCATGCTTGCCCCTTTTCCATGGCAGGCTGAGAATTTGCGACAAGCAATTACGATCCCCGAAGTCATAATCTGGTGGATGTTTATTCCATTTATCCTATTTGGACTCGGATACACAATTAAACATCGTTCACGAGCTGCACTGCCGATCCTTATCTTCAGCCTTTTGCTGACGATCGCGTATTCGCTCTTTCAGGGTAATGTTGGAACAGCATATCGACAGCGCACGCAAATCCAGGTCTTTTTCTTCATCTTCCTCGCTGTTGGCTGGACCGTTTATCAGGAACGGAAAGAGAACAAGCGGATCGTCATGGCGTCGAGACAGCGAGAAATAGACAATCGACTGAAACACGGATTTGAACCCAGACAAACTTAGATGTGCGGAATCACTGGATTTGTAAATGCTAACCGCTCGGCCGTCGATCGCGCTGTTCTCGAACGTATGAACGCGGCGATCATTCATCGAGGCCCTGACGAAGACGGTTTTTATGTTCACGAGAATGTCGGCCTTGCGATGCGGCGGCTGTCAATCATCGATCTCGCGAGCGGCCGGCAGCCGATCTACAATGCCGATAGGACAAAGTGGCTCGTATTCAACGGAGAAATTTACAACTACCAGGCTCTGCGAGAAGACCTGATCGCTCGCGGCCATGCGCTCTACACTAAGTCCGACACCGAAGCCGTGCTGCATCTCTACGATGAATTCGGCGTTGATTGTCTACAGCATCTTCGTGGAATGTTTGCCTTCGCGATCTGGGACGAACGTGAACAATCACTCTTTCTCGCACGGGATCGCGTCGGTAAAAAGCCGCTGCTTTACTCGCATCAAACAAACGGCGACCTGATTTTCGGCTCGGAATTTCAGGCTCTTTTGCAGCATCCGTCAATTTCACGCGAGGTCGATACGCACGCCATTGACAGCTATATGTCATATCTGTGCGTGCCGGCTCCGCAGACTGCATTTAAACAAATTCGCAAACTCGAACCCGGCCACTGGCTGAAATGGAAAGATGGGAAAATTACAACCCACCGCTACTGGATGCCGGATTTTTCAAAAAAAATAAAGATCACTGAAGAAGAAGCGATCGAAGAAACGACGCGCATCCTGCGCGAATCGACGAAGCTTAGAATGATCTCCGAAGTACCACTCGGGGCTTTTCTCTCGGGCGGCGTCGATTCGTCGACAGTTGTCGCGTTGATGGCGCAGGAGAGCTCAACGCCCGTTAAGACTTTTTCGATAGGTTTTGAAGAGCAGGATTTCAGTGAACTCAAATATGCACGCCGTGTCGCAAGCCACCTCGGCGCCGAATATCACGAATTCATCGTCCGCCCTAACGCCCTCGAAATTTTACCGACTCTCGTCGAGCATTACGGAGAACCGTACGCAGATTCGTCCGCGATACCGACTTACTACGTCTCAAAAGAAACTCGGAAACATGTGACCGTCGCTCTCAACGGCGATGGCGGAGACGAAAGTTTCGCCGGTTATGAGCGATACATGGCAATGGAGATCGCCGAAGTTTATCGCCGCATACCGCGCGTTTTGCGCTCTGCTTTTATCGAAGGACCGGTAAATCTCTTGCCGACTTCGGAGCTCAAAAGAACCCGCGTTCGTGACGTGCAGCGATTCTTCGCATCTGCAAACGAAAATCGCAATGACCGGTACTTCCGTTGGATGTCGACGTTCAAACCGGCGCTAAAACCTGAGCTTTACACGACTGAATTTGCCCGCGCTGTTGCCGACCAAGACGCCTCCGAATTTCTCGATCAGTGGTTCGACCGAGCGAACGGCTCGGGTATTCTCGACGCAACGTTAATGACAGATCAAATGACTTACTTGCCAAATGATCTGCTCGTAAAAGTTGATATCGCATCGATGGCTAATTCGCTCGAAGCCCGCTCGCCGTTTCTCGATCATCACGTGATCGAGTTTGCCGCAAGCTTGCCTGAAAGTTTGAAGATGAACCGCTTTCGCACCAAGTCGCTCTTGAAAAAAATTGCTGCTCGACTCGTGCCGCGTGAAGTCATTTATCGGCGCAAGATGGGCTTTGGCGTGCCCGTGGGACATTGGCTGCGCGGCGAGATGAAGGATTTTCTACGCGACGTTTTGCTCTCGGACAAAGCTCTGAACCGCGGAATAATTCGCGGTGAAAAGATCCGTGAATATGTTGAAGAACACATCGACGGCAAGTTCGATCATTCATTCCAAGTTTGGACGCTACTGATGCTAGAGCTATGGTTCCAGCGTTTTATCGACCGACAATGACAACAAATATGGACAACAAGGTCGTGGCCGGTTTTGGCGACGAATGGTCGCGCTTTGATCAAACCGGGCTTTCGGCGGAAGAGTTGAGTCGGATGTTTGATAATTATTTCAACATCTTTCCGTGGAACAAGTTGCCGCCCGACGCCGTCGGTTTCGATCTCGGCTGCGGGTCGGGTCGTTGGGCAAAACTCGTCGCACCTCGTGTCGGCAAACTTCACTTGTTTGACCCGAGCGAAGACGCGCTCAGTGTTGCAAGACGCAATCTCGCGGGCGTGGCGAATTGTGAATTCACGCTCGCCGGCGCCGGTAAAATTCCGCTCGATGACGAATCTTGTGATTTCGGATATTCGCTTGGCGTGCTTCATCACATCCCCGACACCGAAGCTGGTTTGCACGAATGCGTGAGCAAACTAAAACGCGGCGCGCCCTTTCTTCTGTATTTGTATTACAGCTTTGACAATCGTCCGGCGTGGTTTCGCGCTATCTGGCAGATCAGCAATATACCTCGACGGCTGATCTGCCGTCTGCCGCACGGTTTGCGATTCTTAATAAGTCAGGTATTCGCTGCGATGGTCTATTTCCCGCTCGCCCGCATCGCATTTTTTCTGGCGAAACTCGGCGTCGATGTCGCTAGCTTCCCGCTCTCGCAGTACCGCAACAACAGCTTTTACGTTATGCGAAACGACGCTCTCGACCGCTTTGGGACACGGCTCGAAAAGCGCTTTTCGCGTGACGAGATCCGCGCAATGATGGAGCGATCCGGGCTAGAACGCTTTACTTTCAGCACGACGTCGTTTTGGACAGCCGTAGGTTATAGGTCATAATTTGGTAAAGTGTCTCTCGACAGCTTGGTAACCGGCAGCGATTTGCCCGCACTGTCGCATGATTGGGCGCCGCTCGATGAGAGTTGAGGCGCGGTCGATCTGCCGGTTGCCACTCCAGATGAAGTGATTGATCGAGATGAAAGTACTTCGTATAATCGCCCGTCTAAACGTCGGCGGTCCTGCCCGACATGTCGTTTGGCTAAGCAAAAATTTACAAGACAATGAGTTCCGGAGCGTTTTGATTGCCGGCAGCATTCCTGAAGGCGAAGGCGATATGGACTACTTTGCGGCACAAAACGGCGTTGCTCCAATTTATATCGAGGATCTGAGCAGAGAATTATCTTTAAAGGACTTGTCCGCGGCGCGTCGGATCTACAGACAGATAAAATTATACGCGCCTCATATTATCCACACTCACACCGCAAAGGCTGGCACGCTTGGCCGTCTCGTGGCTTTTGCATATCGGTGGCTAACTTGGAGTACGCTGGTCGGCAGGCCGCGGCAGATTAAGATCGTTCATACATTTCACGGACACATTTTTCACAGCTATTATGGAAAACTAAAAACGCGTATTTACCTCACCATCGAAAAACTACTCGCCAAATTTGCTACGGATAAAATCGTCGTCATTTCGCAGCAGCAGTTGCGAGAGATAAATCAGGAGTTTAATGTTGGCAGGAGCTCTCAATTCAGCGTCATTCCGCTTGGTATCGACTTTGAGAATTTTCCGCAATCTAACGAAGTCTGTGAACAGAAACTGCGAGAGGAGATCGGGGCAAGTGATAATGAAATAATAGTTGGATTTTTAGGACGTCTTACAGAAATAAAAAATGTCTCGCTTTTGCTAAATGCCGCAGCACTAAGCGCTTCTACTGAAATGAAACTCAGATTTGTAGTAGTAGGCGACGGCCAGTTGCGTGCTCGGCTCGAAGCTGAAAGCTGTTCGCTCGGTTTGAGTGATCGCGTGACATTCCTCGGACAACGTTCTGACGTTTTGGAATTGATTGCCGGAATGGACATTGTTGCATTATCATCTCTCAATGAAGGCACTCCGTT
>JANOGL010000455.1:0-2429 GCA_031405985.1 Acidobacteriota bacterium
CGATCGCGGCGACCACAACATCGGAGACCGCTTTGCCTGTGTCAGCAGTTTCGTGAATTTTCTTTATTAGGTTCGCGATCGTTTTCTTAAAAGCTCTCAAAGCTTCTTTCGCTCGGGGCGTCAGATTTACTGATTGTAAAATGTCAGGATCGTTAACAGTCGCGATCGTCATCCAGAGCGACGAGCCGTTTGATTTTGCAAGTCGCTGTAAATCATCGAGTGTCGTTTTTCCGATACCGCGTGTCGGCGTGTTGATCACGCGAAGCAATGCAATGTCATCGAACGGATTTAGCGCGAGCTTGAGATACGCGACGATGTCCTTGACCTCGGCTCGCTCGTAAAATGAAAATCCGCCGACGATGTTGTATTCGATACGCAAACGTCGCAACGATTCTTCGAATAATCGCGACTGCGCATTTGTGCGATAGAGCACCGCGATTCTATCCGACAAACTGCGGCGTTGATGCTGTTCGATCTGCGACGCGACAAAACGCGCTTCGCCGTCGCCGTCGTATGCCTGACAGTAAAAAATGCGCTCGCCGCCCGGATTCGCCGTCCACAGCTTCTTTTTCTTTTGGTGAATGTTGTTCGAGATGATCGCGTCCGCAGCATCGAGTATCGTCTGCGTCGAGCGATAATTCTGTTCGAGCAAAATTACTTTTGCCGTCGCAAAATGCTGCTCAAATTCGAGAATGTTGCGAATATCAGCCTGCCGAAATCCGTAAATGCTCTGTGCATCGTCGCCTACAACACAAATATTCTGCTGCTTCTCGGTCAAGTAATTTATCAACGCAAACTGCAACGCGTTCGTGTCCTGATATTCGTCGACGAGAATGTATTTAAAACGGTCGTTGTATTTTTCGCGAGTCTCGGGCGACAGCCGTAGTAATTTAACTGTTTTGATCAACAGATCGTCGAAGTCGAGCGCGTTTGCCATGTTCAAACGCTCGTCATACATCTTGAAGATCTTCGCGATCTTCGCCTTTTTCTCATCGCCGTATTCGACCTTTGCTGCGTATAGCTCGTGATCTTCGCCGCGATTTTTCGCTGAGCTGATCGCGTTGCGAACGCTGCGCGGGCTTGTTTGCTTTTCGTCAAGGCCGAGGTCTTTGATGCACGCCTTAATCACTTTTGTTGAATCGTCGGTGTCGTAGATCGTGAACGATTTTTTGTAGCCTTCGTCGAGCTTTTCTATGTCCTGTCTGAGTATGCGAACGCATAAACTGTGAAACGTCGAGATCAGCGGCGCAGACGGAAGTCGTTCGCCTTTTAGCAGACGCTCGACACGTTCGCGCATCTCGCCGGCGGCTTTGTTTGTAAACGTAACGGCCAGAATATTGTTCGGCGCGACGCCTTTTTCTGCAATCAGATGCGCTATGCGCACCGTGATAACGCGCGTTTTGCCCGAACCCGCGCCGGCGAGAATAAGCAACGGTCCTTCCGTATGCTGCACGGCCTCGACTTGTTGCGGATTTAATGTTGAAAGTAATTCCATTCTAAAACTTTTTTAGCCGCAGATTAACGCATATCACGCAGATATAATTTATTCCAAGTCAGCGTCATCTGCGCTAATCTGCGGCCAAATTCCTATTTGATGAGAGTCTGTATCTCCTTAAATTTTTCATGCTTTGCGTCGCGCATCAATTCGAAGAGCGCCATTTCTGCTGAAGATTCGATCACGCCGCTGCGGCGCATTTTTGCGAGGCCGGCGAGGCGATTGTATTCGAATCGCGATGTCACGCAGTCACACAACACATGAACTTGAAAGCCGCGATCCAGTAGATCGTGAGCGGTTTGATTGACGCAAATGTGCGTTTCGAGACCGCAGATGACGGTTTGCTTGATGCCGAGAGCATTAAGTTTATCGACGAATGCAGTGGTACCGCACGAGCTAAACATAGTCTTTTCATACACTTCGGGGTTGGCGGAGAACACGCTCTTGATCTCGTCGGCGGTGTGTCCGAGCCCTTTCGAATATTGTTCGGTCACAAAAACCGGAAGTCCGAGCACCTGAAAACCGCGAACAGCGGTCGCCACCCGCTTCGCCGTGATCTCAAAATCAGGAATAGCGGTGCGAAAAGCTTCCTGCACATCGATAACGATCAAACACGTAGATTCTGGATCGAGGATGTTGTTATGAGGCATTTGTTAACACACGGCACACTCCCTACAGGTCGTGTTTCTGCCCTTCTCGCTCGTCCTTCTCACGCATTTCTTGCCGATAAGTTTTGAAGAAGAAGTAAACCACAACGGCAGATACGACCAGGATCAAGACCATCATCGCTGCGATGAAATAAACTTCGGCTCGTCCGGCACCGGGCATACCATTAGTCTAAAGGCTCAAGTCCCATCTCCCAAGTCAGAAGATCAGATCGACGCAAACTTTAGACCTGGGACTTTGGACTCGGGACTTAACTGGGTGCTTGATT
>JANOGL010000054.1:0-2253 GCA_031405985.1 Acidobacteriota bacterium
CACCGACGCCGTACGGCAGCAGCCGCATCTCGAGCCACTCACGCACATCGGCCGGAAGCGTGAACCACGCCTTGGCTACCCGTCGACGCTCGCCTATCGCCGTATCTTTTATTGAGCGTGAAAGCGCGGCGGGAACCGCAGGACGTCGCATTCGCCGGAGAGCGTTTCGCATCTCAACGGTTTCAGCATATGTTTGTCTGCAAACCGGGCACCCTCGTAAATGATCTCGAACAGCGGCAGCCGACGATTCCGGCGAACTGCCGTCGGCGTAAAATGCGAGTTCAAATTGTGTATCTGAGCATTTCATTTTTTTGCTCTTTTCGAAAAGCGAATGGCTAACTGACCCCGGCTGTCCTTTTTAGGGGACGAACGAAATCGGTGAACTGCTGTCAACTCCGCGTCAGGTCGATCACAATCGATGTTGCTGGTCGATTTCAACGATCGACTTTTAAACGCTTTGCCGGCATTGATTCACCTCGCTCTCTCGACCTATCGTTTGGCACCGATTTTATTTAGTCTTATTAGAGACCGGGGCGAGTCAACCATTCGCTTTATTTTCAAAAATCCTTGAGCCTTTTTCTTAGCTCTTCTCTTCCGCGTGAAATCCGCGATTTCACCGTTCCGATTCCGACGCCGAGAGCCGCCGCCGTTTCTTCGTAACTGCATCCTTCGATATCGCAAAGAATCACAGCTTCGCGATAAACGTCGGCAAGATCGAGTAATGCAGCTTGAAGCGCGTATTCGCGTTCATTCGCCAGCGCCGTGTCTTCGGGACTTACGCCGCCGTCGGCCAGAGTGTCGGACACTGTCCTTTCGCTATCACCGATAATTGCATCTAGCGAGATCGTTGTGTCTTTGCGACGGCGTTTCCACCAGCGAAAGCGATTGCGAGACTCGTTGATCGCGATACGAAACAGCCACGTTTTCAAACCCGCGTCACCACGAAACCCTTTTATCGACCGCAACGCTTTTAGAAACGTGTCCTGCGCTAGATCGGCGGCTTCTTCTGCATTCTCCGTTAATCGATAAAGCAACGCGTATATATCACCCGAATGTTTATCGACCAGCGTTTCAAACGCCGCCGCGTCGCCTGCTCTTAATTTTTCAATAAACACCGGGTCATCCGACACGCGAACGGTACCTGACGAGGCAGACACCACGGCCTGCCCAATTTCTTCGTCGTCAAATGTCATTGACTCGCTGAAGATCATCGTCCGCCCTTTCCTCACCCCATCGATCTAAGTGAGAACCTGTCAAATGGCCTTCCCGATATTTCGCGGGACAAAGGGTTAGACACCGCTCTCGCGAGTTTGTTCCCAACAGACCTCACCATATTTAGTTTGCAGTTATTTGCTCTCATCACTCTTTTAGGCTACATTAGTCCTTTTGGAAAAAGCCCAATCATCGCAATTATATAACGCTTTGGGCTGCAGTTATTTGCACTTTTTACACAATGGCGAAGAAGAAAAGACGATTTGAACAACTCGAGGCCGCCGCCGCTGCGCCAAAAGAGAAGAAAACCTACGTTGACCCGATCCAACAACAGGTAATTCCGCGTATCGAAGACGCAGGCAAAAAGCTCGAGGGTAAGGGCAAGACTATCCTTTACGGCATCGCAGCACTTGTCGTTTTGGCGATACTTGTTGGGGTTTTCCTGCGGTGGAATAACCGTTCAAGCGGCGCCGCACAGGCTGCGCTTGGTAAGGCGATCGAGACCTCGCAAGCCCAAATTACCGAGACAGCACCACCTGCCGGTTCGACGCAAAAGTCCTTTAGAACCGAGAAAGAACGGGCCGAGGCGGCTATCGCTGAGTTTCAGTTTGTCGTGGATAAATTCGGCGGCGACGCCGGTGAAAAAGCAAAATACTTCGTTGCGATCAATCGCCTCGCTATCGACCGACCGGCGGCGGTTCAGGAATTGGAAAGTCTTGCTAATTCTGGCTCCGATACGGGCAAGCTCGCAAAATTCGCACTCGCCCAAACACGCGTTGGCGACAACCGACTCGACGAAGCCGCAACGCTCTATCAGGAACTCGCTGCGATGAACGACCCGATCGTTGCAAAAGACACCATCAATTTTGAACTCGCAAAGATCTACGAAAAACAAGGCAAAAAACAGGAAGCCGTTGGCATCTATTTCAATATCGCAAAGACGGCGAGCGAGGCGAAAGACGCGGACGGCAAAGCTATTCCCTTAACCGAAACGGCTACGAACGCGAAGGAAAAGGTAAAAGAACTGGATCCCGAAAAGGC
>JANOGL010000112.1:0-9658 GCA_031405985.1 Acidobacteriota bacterium
CCCGTCGGCGAGATCACAAAAGAGGATCGTCTAAACGGCCTGCTCGGTGACGACGGCATTACAAATTGCGGTAACGCGCAGAATTGCGTAAAAGTCTGTCCGATGAACGTTCCTCTCACGAAAGCAATTTACGAAACAAATCGCGACATCACCGTTGACGCGCTGTTTGGGTGGTTAAAGAAGTAAGAATTTTTTTTGCCCACGAAATACACGAAACATACGAAAAATAGGAATTCCTTTTTTTTGTGTATTTCGTGGGCAATATTTTTTATGGTTTTAGTCCGACGGATTGTTCGCGGCCGATATCTTCCAGATGCTTAACGATTTTTTTAATCAGCCAGTCGGGTGTTGACGCGCCGGCGGTAACACCGACTTTTTCGGTACCAGCGAGGTCGCCCGCGTTGATCTCGTCTTCAGTTTCGATCAAGAAACTTTTTTCGCACTGCTCTTTGCAGACGGCGAGGAGTTTGACGCTGTTTGACGAGTGACGGCCGCCGATGATGTAAAATGCATCGACCATGCCGGCGAGCGCGCGTGCGGCCTCTTGACGGTCGCGTGTGGCGGAACAGATCGTGTTTACGATCTCAACGTCGTCGTCGGTTTTTGATTTGATTGCCTCGGCGGTGTCGAAGAATGTTTTTGATTTGATCGTCGTTTGCGACACAACCAGCGGTCTGCGAAGCCGCGGCAACGTATCGACCTCAGTCTCGTCGCGAATAATAAAGGCGTGGTCAGGTGCATAGCCTTTGACACCGATCATTTCAGGATGGTCAGGAGCACCGACGATGACCACATGCCGGTCGGCGGCGGCGGCGCGGGCAGCGAGCTTTTGCACGCGCGTTACAAACGGACATGTTGCATCGACGACCTTCGAAGCCATTTCTTCAAGTTCTCGTTGCACATCGGGCGTCACGCCGTGCGCGCGGATCACGGCAGTTTCACCGCGGCCAATCTGGACGGCCTCGCTGATCGCGGTCACGCCTTCGTGCGCTAGGCGCTGCATCTCCTGCTTGTTGTGAATCAGCGGGCCGAGGCTGCGAACGGTTTCGCCATCTGCCAACGCGTCCTCGACCATCTCGACCGCACGCTCCACACCAAAACAAAAACCGTATTCATCTGCTAATAAAACTTGCATTTCAATCTATCAATAATATAATTGCGTAAATTTACGTTTTCACTCCACGCTTTCTAATATTAACAAACAGCCTATGCGAAACGAAACAGCCCCTTGGCAATGTCGATTTCTGAGCGAGAATGATCTCGCTCAGATTCACCATACGTTCAACGAAGCATTCTCCGACTACGTATTGCCCTCCGAGCTCACCTCGACGCAGTTTCGTCATCATCTTGACGTCAATGCAGTAGACATTTGCCGCAGTGTCGGTTGCTTTGACGGCGACGAGATGATCGGATTTTCACTCAATGGGTTTGGAGAGTGGAATGGCCTTAGCACGGTTTATGATGCAGGCACCGGGGTGATTCCCGCCAGGCGCAGACAAGGCGTTAGCAACGCGATGTTTGAAATGATGCTGCCCATCCTCAGTAAAGACGGAATCGAGCAGTTTCTGCTCGAGGTGATCACCAGTAATACGGCGGCGGTGCGGTTGTATGAAAAATTAGGATTCGAGAAGGTTCGAGAGCTTGCGCTTCTTCGTTGGGATAGAGTTCAAGAGACGGAATTGTCTTCACACGAAAGATTCGTAATTCGAGAGATGGATACGCCGGACTGGCCGCGATTCGAGTTGTTCTGGGACGGAAAGCCATCGTGGCAGAATATGCCCGATGCGCTCAGTCGGGTAATCGAAACAAGGTGTGTCGTCGGAGCATTTGCAGATGAAGTCTGTGTCGGTTACGTCACCTTTTCAAAATCGCTTGGTAGCGTATCGCAGCTTGCGGTCGACAAAACTCGCCGCAATCTTGGTGTCGCAACAGCGCTGCTCAAGTTTGCACTGGCAAAACGAAAGTCCGACCGTCCAATGCAAATCGTCAATCTCGATAAGTCGGTCGGCGGAGCGATGGACTTCTTCGAAAATCGCGGTTTCTCAGAGCTGGTCAGCCAGTTCGAGATGGTAAAACGCTTGTAGTCACGAGTCAGGGCGTGGCCGGATTGCCGGCGGGCTTGGCCGTATGCGTCGGTTGCACGCCCGTCAAGGCCATCAGGCCCATACGCGTAAAGTTCATCGACTCGCCCAGAATACGAACCGCTTCGGCCGGCGCATGAAAGCCCATAGAATTTTCCGCCTCGACAAAATCGAGGTAAAACTGAGCCTTTCGCTGATAGTCGCGCGCGGCGGCGAGTTCGGCATCAGGCCGGCCAACGTCTTTAGCTTTTTGAATTTCGTTTATCAGATCGAGCAGCGCATCCATTGCGAGGTTTCGCATTTCGAACGTGCGCGTTTGAATCGCTTCCGCTCTAAACTTCAATTCATTCTCATCCGCTTTGTGACATGTCTGACAGGATTGGTTTATGTTCAGCAGCGGGCTGCGGACGTGATGGTCGCTGATCTTCATTGCGCCCTCGCGCGTGTAAGGCATATGGCAGTCAGCACACGCGACGCCGGCGCGTGAGTGAATGCCCTGACTAAACATTTCGAACTCAGGATGTTGTGCTTTTAGCACGTCGGCTCCGGTGCGTTTGTGAACCCAATCTTTGTGTTTCACCTCGTCGTAATACGCGAGGATGTTCTCCACTTTCAGGCCGTTCTGCCACGGGTAGGTGAGAGTTTTTTCAGGGCCCTTAAAGTAATACTCGACATGGCATTGGCCGCAGACGAATGAGCGCATCTCTTGGCGAGTCGCGTCGCGATTGACATCAAAGTCTTTCACGCCCTGTGACGCCTTAAACGCCTTGATACCGGTCATAAAAGCCGGCCGCGTGATTCTGAGCGCCATCGTCAGCGGGTCGTGACAATCGATGCATGACACGGGATGCGAAACTTCTTTTCGAGCTTCGAAATACGGCATTTTGTTTAGCGCGTCAAAGCCCTTGAAGATGTCGCCATTACCTAGTTTTTTGTACGCACCGTAGGCAGACGCGTGGCAATTCACGCAGCTTCCCGGTTGCTTGACGACATCCTGACGCTCGGTGAACGTCTGATCGTCGAGCATGAATGCGTGTCCCCGCTCTTCGCGAAAATCCACGGCAAATGCATAACCATCCCACATCGCCTTGAGTCGGGGATCTTCTTCGAGACGTGACTGCGCGACGATCGAACGCGGATCACTGTCCTTCGGCGTCTTGTGCACAGCCTCGCTGCCGCCGTAACGAGTGCGTACCTGATCAACGGTGCGTTTGTAACCATCGTACTGAAGCGGAAAGTTCTTGCCCCAAATTTCAGGATCGACAGTGTCATCCGTCAGTTCGACGACGCGGAAAAAAGGATTTTTACCTTCCAGCTTGCGCTCGAAGATGTTCGTCAGCAGCGCTCCGCCGAGGATCGCCGCGATTGCCGCTACTAACGCAACAATCGCCAAAAGCTTAAAACTGTAACCTCGCGAACTCGTCGGGACGGACGTAGTTGCAGAATTTTCGTTTTCCATAGTCTTTATTAGTGCATGTGGCCGACAGAGCGATGACAGCGTATGCACGAGATCTCCTCATCACGACCGGCTCGATGAGCCGTAATCGACGCCGTTAGTTCCGAGTGACAGTGACGACACGAAGCCTCTGCGACCTGCAGATTCTTACCCGAGATCTGTATCGGTTCATGAAAATTATTGAACGTAAAATAATACGAATGCCAAAAGCCGTTCGACGCCTTGGTCGCGTATTTACCGATTGTATCGTGCGGAGTGTGACAGTCGTTGCACGTGGCGACCGCCCTGTGGCTCGACTTCTGCCAGCCGGCGTATTGTTCATTCATAATGTGGCAATTTGCGCAGGCGACCGCGTCATTGCTCATGTACGAGTAGCCTTTGGCATAAACGAACGTGAACAGTCCAATTCCTACAGCGGCTCCGATCGCGAGTCCGACCAGGGCAAGTTTGAGTATTTGTAAGTTCACTAATCTTAGTTTCCGCGACAACATTTTAAAACGCAAGTTAAGATATTCTTGTGCGTCACAGGCTAAACCTTGCCACTACACAACATAGTAATTTTCACTATTTTGATTGCAACTACGTTTTTATTGACTCTCAATCGGAATGTGCATAAGATTCTTTTATGAATGGAATTGAGGAAAGAATCACGATTGACCCAGATCTTTTGAATGGTAAACCGGCTATTCGCGGTAAACGAATTGCGGTTCAGACAATTCTAGAATTCCTGAGCAAAGGTGATGGAGTTGACGAGATTCTTCAAGAATACCCGTCTCTTGAGAGGGAAGACATTTATGCTTGTCTTAGATTTGCTTCTGAGTTAATGCAGAATAATTATGCGATCGAAACGGTTCTTGCATGAAGCAGTTTGTGATCGATGCAAATCTTCCATACAGTGTGTCGGTATGGCAGGGCGAGGGTTTCCAATTTGTTATCGAGATAGGTGACGAATGGAGCGACTCCGAAATTTGGAACTACGCAAGAAAAAATGCCTACACCATCGTGACCAAGGACGCCGATTTTTCGCACCGAATCATCGTTTCCAAGCCACCTCCGAAGATCATTCACCTCAAGATTGGAAACTTGAAACTTAGAGATTTCAAGACCTTTATCGAAGAGAATTGGCGCGATATCCAGTCGGCTTCGAAAGATCACAAACTCGTAAATGTCTATTTAGATCGGATCGAATCTATCGAGTAGTCAGCGCACGGGTTCGCGCAGCATTGCGTCTGACGCCGCCGACGCAATCGAAGCGGCTTTCGGATTCGAGCTGCCTAAGTTTGCGAGCTGTCTCAGCGCTTCGCCGGTACGAGAAAGCAAGCGAACGAGATCGCCTTCTTCCGCTTTTGTTCTGTCAACGAGTTCGTCCCAAGTCATTCCGGCCGTCCAGCGTTCAGCGACAGCTGCGGCAGAATAATTGATCTCCTCAGCGGGTTCGACTCTGTTTTTTAATTCGACGTTTGAAACCCCGACGACGAGGGTATCGAAATTTGAAAGTATGTCGTTCATCTTTCGCGATGCGTGCATTTCGCCATAGCTGCGCGTTGCGTCGGCCGCGACCGAAGCCATCAAACCGGCCGCCTGGGAGATCGTAAGTTCGTCAAATACATCATTCTTTAGCGCTTCGCCGACGAGCAGCGGACGGTCGATGCGCAGGTCGGCAAGCCATTTGCCCGACTCGGTAACCAATTCGCTCTCAAAATTCAAATATCCAAAATGATCGAGCACACGAGCGAGATTTTCAAACTGACGCCAGATCTCCTGATTACGGATTGCGGAGTGCGGGTTGCGGAACGCTGCGTAGCTGCGTTCTGCGATGTTGCGCACCTGCTCAAAATTCCCAAACGCATCGAGCAGATTCAACAAACTCGTATAGCTTGCACGAAATTGGCTCTCCAGAGGGTCGGGTTTTGATTTCAGCAACTCGGCGATCTTTCGCGGATTTTGAAATTGTCCCGGCGCGAGGACAACAAACCCGACGTTGTCGCGGCCGCGTCGGCCTGCCCGGCCGGTCATCTGCTGTAACTCGCTCGCCGAGAGCGGCCGCCAACCGTCGTTGCCTCGTGTGTCGGCATTCGATATTACGACCGTTCGTGCCGGGAAATCTACGCCAGCCGCAACTGTGGATGTTGCAAACAGCGCGTTTAGCAACCCGGCGCTCATCATCTTTTCGATCAGTAATTTCCATGCCGGAATGTGACCTGCGTGATGCGCGGCGACGCCCGAGCGGACGATCAGCTTCGCATGTTTGTGATCGGCGATCTGGGGATTCTCGATAACAAATTCGTCAAATATTTGCTGCCGCTGCTTTTGCCGTTCGGGATCGGCGCGCTGCGATTTGTCGGCGGCGACCTCGCTCGCAGCTTCGTCACAACGGCGGCGCGTCGGCAGAAATACTATCGCGGGCAGCAAGTTAAAATTGCGCAATGCCGTTATGAGCTTCGGCTGTGGAATTTCGGATTTGCGTGGATCCATGCTGCAAAATTATAACCTACTAGGCTCAAACTACTTCGGCCCGCATAAGCGAATCACTTGGTAAAAATCTGTTCGCTCGATATAATCGCGTAGTAACAGTAACAGACTAAAATGCTGAACGGTCAAAAGATAGTCGTGGTGATGCCCGCGTATAATTCTGCAAAAACAATTGCGCAGACTGTCGCCGACATACCGCGCGACATCGTTGACGAGATATTGCTGGTCGATGATGCGAGCTCTGACGAGACCGTAAAACTAGCAAGCGAGCTTGGGCTGACGGTGTTCCGACACAACCGCAATTTCGGTTACGGGCGGAATCAAAAGACCTGTTATCACGAGGCACTCGAGCGCGACGCAGCGATCGTAGTGATGGTTCATTCGGACTATCAATATTCGCCGCATCTGATCGTGCCGATGGTCGGAATGATCGCTTACGGAGAGTACGATGTTGTGATCGGTTCGCGGATTTTAGGCGTCGGCGCTCTAAAGGGCGGTATGCCGAAATACAAATATGTCGCCAACCGCTTTCTCACTCTCGTGCAAAACCTGCTCGTCGGACACAAACTCTCGGAATATCACACCGGCTTTCGCGCATTTCGACGCGAAGTGATCGAGAATTTGCCGCTCGAAGCAAATTCCGACGACTTTTTGTTCGACAACCAGATGCTTGCGCAGGTTATATTTGCAGGTTACCGGATGGGCGAGATTTCGTGCCCGACGCGATATTTTGCCGAAGCCTCGTCGATAAATTTCTCACGCTCGGTCAAATACGGCATCGGCGTTTTGATAACTTCGCTGAAATTTCGTCTCCAGCGCATGAAGTTCTTACGCTCACCGCTATTCGTAAATCACGGCTGGAATATCGCGGAAGATTACTACAACAAGATTGAAGAAATGCCTGCCGCGTCGAACCGCAAATCGCTATCCGTCAAATGATCAAGAGATGGACAGAATTTTTCGAGGAGAATCGCGAGCTCTTCATAGCTGCTTCCTTCTCGATTTTGGTGCTTTTCGTTTACGGACAAGCAATCCGCTTCGAATTTATTAATCTCGACGACAATCTCTACGTTTACGACAATCCGGCGGTCAAAACCGGGCTGAGCTGGGAAACCGCGAAGTGGGCGTTTGTAGCGTTTCACTCGGCAAATTGGCATCCGCTGACGTGGCTCTCGCATATGCTCGATGTCAAAATGTTCGGACTCATCGCAGGCGGACACCATGCCGTCAATATCATTTTTCACTTAATAAACTCGGTTCTGGCGTTTGCAGTCTTTAGTAAAATGACGGGCTGTTTCTGGCGCAGCGCTATAGTTGCGGCTTTGTTTGTGGTGCATCCGGCGCACGTCGAATCAGTCGCATGGATATCGGAACGCAAAGACGTTCTCTCAACGATGTTTTGGTTTCTGACGATCTTCGCGTATCTTCGCTGGAATGAAGAAGGCTCAAGATTAAAATCTCCTTATTATCTTGCGACGATTTTGCTATTTGCGTTCGGGCTGATGTCGAAACCGATGCTCGTCTCGCTGCCGTTCGTTTTATTGTTGTGTGATTTTTGGCCGCTTGATAGATTGAAGTCATTTGACTGGAAATGCCTCGGCCGACTGGTTGCTGAGAAGATACCGCTCTTTGCTCTCAGCGCCGCGTCGTGTTACGTCACGATTTTGGCTCAGCGTTCGGCGGGCGCCGTCGAATCGCTTGAGTATTTGCCACTCACGTCGCGCTTTGTCAATGCATTCGTTTCATATGCGAAGTATGTCGCAACTCTTTTTTATCCTGCGAATCTCGCAATTTGGTATCCGTACGATCGCGATTTTCAAAACACACAAGTCGTCGGAAGCATCGTTTTACTTTCAGCAATTACCGCTCTATGTGTGTGGCAAATGCGCATGCGAAAATATCTTTTGATGGGCTGGCTGTGGTTTCTCGGCACGCTCGTTCCCGTAATCGGCATCGTGCAGGTCGGCTCACAATCGATGGCTGACCGCTACACGTATGTTCCATACTTTGGGCTTTTTGTAATGCTCGTTTGGGGCATCGGCGATTTGTTTGAAAAGTTTGCTCTAAATATAAATATCTTGCGGGCTTTGTGTGGGGCGGCATTGATAGTTTTTGCCGTTCTGAGTTTTTGGCAAACTTCGCTGTGGCGTGACAATGAAACGCTTTACAAACACACACTTTCCGTCACAGGCCCAAATTATCTTATCTCGCACAACCTTTGTTACACGCTGACTTTTAAAGATCGTCTTGACGAAGCCGAGCCTTATTGCCGCGACTCGCTTCTTGTAAAACCCGATTATTTTGAGGGTTATAACACGCTTGGGATTTTGGAATTGAAGCGCGGTCAATATGACAAAAGCGAACAGAATTTTCAGGAGGTGCTGCGTCTCGCTCCAAATTACACGCTCGGCTATGCAAATATCGCAGTTGCCCAAGCTCTGCTCGGCAAACCGGAAGAAGCCGAATCAAATCTCGAAAAGGCTGTGCACTTGACCGGCAATTCAGTGCGGCCAGAGACTTGGATAAACACGCTGAATGATATTGCTGCCGCCTACGCGCAAAAAAATAATTACCAAAAAGCGGCGGAAAATTTTACCCGCATATTGGCGATTGACCACAACAACTTGCCCGCACGCGGCAACCTGGCGTTCGCGTTAAGTAAACTAAACCGTTATGATGAGGCACAAAAGCTAATTGAAACGGTTATTCAGCATGATCCCAACGACGCCGCGGCGTATAACATTTACGGTTTGATCTTACTTGGGAGAAACCGCAACGCGGACGCCGTCGATAAGTTTGAAAAGGCCTTGAAATTAAAACCTGACTTTGGCGAGGCAAAAGAAAATCTAAAAAAAGCGAGAGTAGAAAAATGAAACGTAGAGAGTTTTTAAGTTTGAGCGCATTTGGCGGTGCGAGCATTATCGCGAGCAATTCCGTAAGCGCTTGGGCGCAGACAGCCGTAGTGAGATTCGAGATCGAAGAAACTAGCGTGGCCGCGCTTCAGGATGCGATGAAAGCCGGCAAGATCTCTTCGAGAGAGATTACACAAAAATATCTGACACGTATCGCGATGGTCGATAAGAAAATAAATTCGATCATCGAGGTCAATCCCGACGCCCTCGCGATCGCAGCACAAATGGATCGCGAGCGGCGTGCAGGCAAAGTTCGCGGGCCGCTTCACGGAGTTCCGGTTGTGATCAAAGACAACATCGATACCACCGACAAGATGAAAACCACCGCGGGCAGTCTCGCGCTTGTCGATGCTCCGACACCGAGGCAGGACGCGTTTATTGTTCAGAAACTGCGCGAGGCCGGCGCCGTGATAATCGCCAAAACTAATTTGAGCGAGTGGGCGAATTTTCGCGACAACGACTCGATCAGTGGCTGGTCGGGACGCGGCGGGCAAACGCGAAATCCATACATACTCGACCGCAATCCCTGCGGATCCTCGTCCGGCACCGGAGCTGCAATAGCAGCAAACCTCGCTGCCGTCGGCATTGGCACAGAAACCGACGGCTCAATCCTTTGCCCGTCATCTATCAACGGAATTGTCGGCATAAAACCGACCGTTGGCCTCGTTTCGCGCAGTGGAATTATTCCGATTGCTGCATCGCAAGATACGGCCGGGCCGATGTGCCGAACCGTTGCG
>JANOGL010000492.1:0-3775 GCA_031405985.1 Acidobacteriota bacterium
GAAATATATTTCCGGCTCGGTCTCAGTTACATATCTCGTATTCTCAAGAGAGCCGGGTGGCTCAAAACACGCCAATCCGATGACCACAGAACCGAAAACAAGAAGGATCAGGAATCTCATAACTAAGGCTTCAATCTATAAAGCATTCTCGGAAACGGAATCGTCTCGCGGACGTGTTCGATGCCGGACATCCATGCGACGGTGCGTTCGATGCCCATACCAAAGCCGGCGTGCGGGACGCTGCCGTAGCGGCGGAGGTCGAGATACCATTCGAAGGTCGCTTGGTCGAGTCCGTGATTTTTGAGTTGCTCGATCAGGTAATCGAGATTGGCGGCACGTTCGCCGCCGCCGATGATCTCGCCGTAGCCTTCGGGGGCGAGTAGATCGATGCCGAGCGCGCATTCGGGACGATCCTTGTCCACTTCAAAGTAAAATCCCTTTATCGCGGCGGGGAAGTGATGCACAAAGACAGGCTTGCCGAATTGGTTCGACAGATAAGTTTCGTCCGGCGCACCGAAGTCGCCGCCCCATTCGAAACGTGGAAAGCGGACGCCCTCGTACGCCGCCTCCGAAGTTCGGGCTTCGCCCTCATTGCGGACGGGGGCGTCCGCGTTCCGTTCTTGCAGCATTTTGACGGCATCGTCGTAATGCAGACGCGGGAACGGAGCCGAGATAGCTTCCAACACGGTCGTGTCGCGTTCGAGCGTCGCAAGTTCGTCTCGGCGATGCGTGAGAACTTCGCTGACGATATGGCAGATCAGGCCTTCGCCGAGGTCCATCATGTCTTCGTAGCCTGCGTATGCGACCTCAGGCTCTACCATCCAGAACTCAGTCAGGTGGCGGCGAGTCTTCGATTTCTCTGCGCGGAACGTCGGGCCGAACGCATAGCTTTTACCAAACGCGGCAGCGGTCGCTTCGTTATAAAGCTGACCCGACTGCGTCAAATAAGCTTTTTGGTCGTCAAAATAATCTACTTCGAACAGAGTCGTCGTTCCTTCGCACGCGGCGGGCGTAAAGATCGGCGTGTCGGCCAATGTAAAACCGTTGTTATCAAAGTAATCGCGCACCGCCTTGATAACTGTGTGTCGAATTTTCAAGACCGCGTGCTGCTTCTTCGAGCGTATCCACAGATGCCGATTGTCCATCAGGAACTCGGTGCCGTGTTCCTTTGGCGTGATCGGATAATTGTGGACGTTCTGCAAAACTTCGAGAGCCGTGACGTCAAGCTCGACGCCAATGTTTGAGCGCGTATCTTCTTTCACGCTTCCGGTGACGATGATCGAGCTTTCTTGGCCCAAAGAATCGGCGAGGTCATACAACGCCTCATCGTTCGGCTTAAATACGACGCACTGCACGATCCCCGTGCCGTCGCGAAGCTGTAAAAATACTAGCTTGCCGCTCGAACGTTTGTTATAAAGCCAGCCCTTCAGCGTGACCGACTGGCCGATGTGATCTTTTAGTTGGTTGATGTAAGTTTGATTCATTAGAAATTATGTACAAATGTAAGGAAATTCGAGAATATATGGTTTTCTGGCAACTATGTATTTGTAGAGACCGAATTCGCCTGACTTATGGAGTATCTCGCCTACCTTCGGAGCATGCCGTTCTCTGAGATCTTCTTTCTGGATAATGATCCCCGGCGAATCTTTTGTTACAAAACGAAGACTTCCGTCCACCGAAACTTCAAGCAAAAGTTTGTCAACACCCGTATCGAAATACACCGCAGTGCCGTCAGCTGATAAACCGTATGGATAGGTTTCAAAAGGTGCCTCCCACGATCTGACCTTTTTAGGAGCGTTCTCGTTCTCGTACAGAATGTATTCCTGAACGACCGGAAGGTCTTTAGCACGTTTGATCACGATCGGCTTGCCGTCGATTACGACGGTCATGCGAGTGGACGAAATCTGCGTCACGGGAATCGGAGTGTAAGTGTATCCACAGCAGCATGATTCGAAGGTGGGAGCGACCACTCTTACAGATGTCTTTCTGCCACTTTCAGTTATTAGCGGAACCGTTAGATAAAAATATTCATCGTCGTCACCATCTTTCTTTACTCGTTCAAGATGTTTTGATTTGAGTGCCTTGGTAATTAGCTTTCCGAGATCGATATCAAATTCAAATCCAATGGTCGGCAAGATCTCATTTCCTCGATCGGCCAAATCTTGGCTCGATGCAGAAGGGTTTGCCTTATTGTATTTCGCGATCTCTTTCAGGATCGGCATGTTAGGCTCTTCCTGCGGCTGCTCTTTTTGATTCGCGATTTCCGGTGTTTTTTGCCGGCTCACAGCGTTTTGAGACAAAGCCGGTTCTGCGTTTTGCGAATTGGTAGCAGTCGCTGGTTCGCAACCGACCAGAGTCGATACACTTGCAACAACACACAAAACCCTAACCAAAAAAGATCTCAGCGTGACAGACTCGCCGATGTGTTCTTTTGGTTGGTTGATATAAGTTTGCGACATAATAATAAAACGCGATTTTAGCATATTGCCGTCGCTTGACTTAGCGTCGTCGCACGCCAAGACTGTAACTAAATGGCTGAGGAAAAAAAGAAGAAAAAGATCAACTATTCAGGTGCTTGGGCAGAGGCTCGCAAGATAATCTGGAACGCGCGTTGGCGGCTCTTGCTGGGCAGCGTACTGCTGTTGATCTCGAGATTAGCGGGCATGGTTTTGCCGGCATCGACAAAGTATATCGGCGATGACATTTTTACGAATAAGAACTACGGGCTGATCAAATGGGTTGCGTTGGCGATCGGTGTTTCGACTTTGATTCAGGGCGTTACATCGTTTGTGCTGTCACAGATACTCGGCGTGGCGGCGCAGCGGGCAATAACCGAGATGCGCAAACGCGTGCAGGCTCACATCGAGCGACTTCCAATTTCGTATTTTGATTCGACGCAGTGCGGGCAGCTGATCTCGCGCATCATGAATGACGCTGAGGGAATTCGTAATCTCGTCGGCACCGGTCTCGGGCAGATTCTCGGCAGTGTCGTGACCGCAAGCATCTCGATCGGAGTTTTGTTTTATCTGAACTGGCAGTTAACGCTCGCAACAGTTGTCGTGCTGATGATTTTCGGAGCGGCTCTGCTTTATGCGTTCAAAGTCCTACGTCCCGTCTTCCGCGAACGCGGCGAGATCACTGCCGAAGTCACCGGCCGTCTTGGCGAATCTCTCGGCGGCATTCGCATCGTAAAAGCCTATACGGCCGAAAAACGCGAAGAGCTGTCCTTTGCACGCGGCGCACACAGACTTTTTCGTAACGTCGCAAAGACGGTGACCGGCGTTTCGGCAATCTCGTCGTTTTCGGCGGTCATCATCGGAGCGGTCGCGGTTGTAATGATCGTCCTCGGGGGCAACGCCGTTCAAGCCGGCACGATGACGCTCGGCGATCTGCTGATGTACATCTCGTTTACGTTTTTGCTCGCTATGCCTGTAATTGAATTGACTTCGATTGGCACACAAGTTACCGAAGCTCTTGCCGGCCTCGACCGTATTCGCGAGGTCATGTCGATGACAACCGAGGTTGACGAAGACGAAAAGCGTGAGCCGCTGTCGACGATAAAGGGATCTATTGAATTCGAAAATGTACATTTCGAATACGACGCCGGGGTAGCAGTTCTAAAAGGCGTGACGTTTCACGCCGCGGCTGGTACGACGACCGCGCTTGTCGGTTCGAGCGGCTCGGGAAAATCGACGATCCTAAGTTTAGTTTTGAATTTCATACAGCCAACTATTGGTGTCAGTAGCCCGACTGTGAAGGAGGGCGCCGTCTTGTC
>JANOGL010000498.1:0-1670 GCA_031405985.1 Acidobacteriota bacterium
GAGCCACTTCGATGTCGCGTGGAGCAATTTGAAGATTCGTTTCGACGAATGGCGTGACAAGGGCGGCCCGACGCGAGTTGATGAGCTTAACGCCGCTAAGAAACGCGCCGACAAACGTCGTGCGAAACGCGAAGGCGAACCGGCGACAATTCCGCCGACGATCTCAGTCGGTGAGACGCAAGCGAAAGCCGCGGCTGCCGCAGCTGGCCGCTCAACGCCTTTGTTTGACGGCGAGCCGTCGATACCGACGATCGAATCGAGTGACAATCCGTACGAAACCGTCAAGGTCGAAGAGCCGCCCGAGTTCGACGAGATTTTTGCAAAGAACAAAGCGTCGAAACGTAAGCCGCCGCCGACCGAAGACGATGAGGGCAGCGAGCCGCAGCCTTCGTTAAAACAAAATTTCGATGATTACAAACTGCCGACTTCGGACATGCTCACGCCGCCGCAGGCGCGCATTCAGCACGACGAGGAAGAGTTGCGCTCGATCGCCAAAGATCTCGCCGTGAAGACGGCTGAGTTCAATGTCGGCGGCCACGTCGTCAATATTCTAAAAGGCCCGATCGTTACCACTTACGAGTTCAAACCAGACGCGGGCGTGAAGTATTCGCGCGTTACGGGCCTCGTCGATGATCTTTGTCTCGCGCTAAAGGCCGAGTCGATTCGCATCGACCGCATTCCCGGCAAAGCCTACGTCGGCATCGAGGTGCCGAACAAAAAACGCGAGACGATTTTCTTGCGAGAGGGAATCGAGTCGCCAAAATTCAACGAGGCAACCAGCCTGCTCACGCTCGCTCTCGGCAAAACGATCGACGGCGTTAATTACATCGCCGATCTCGCGAAGATGCCGCATCTGCTGATCGCGGGCGCGACCGGTGCGGGCAAATCCGTCGGCGTCAACACGCTCGTGATGTCGATACTTTACAAGGCACGGCCCGATCAGGTGAAGTTCATCATGGTCGATCCAAAGCGGCTCGAGCTCGGGCTTTACGCCGACATTCCGCATCTCGCGACGCCGATAATTACCGATCCAAAGCGTGCGGCGATCTCTCTCAAGTGGGCCGTCACTGAGATGGAACGCCGCTACAAGGACCTCGCCGGCTTTGGCGTTCGCAACATCGACGGCTACAACACCGAGATCACTCGCCGCAACTCGATCGAGATGTGGGACGACAACGGCGAACCGCATCGCATCCTTCCATACATCGTCATCATCATCGACGAACTCGCGGATCTGATGATGGTTTCGGGGAAAGATGTCGAAGAGTCGATCACGCGATTAGCGCAAATGGCGCGTGCCGTCGGCATACATCTCGTGCTTGCGACGCAGCGGCCGAGCGTCGATGTCATCACAGGTTTGATAAAGGCGAATTTCCCGGCGCGAATTAGCTTTAGAGTTTCTAGCAAGGTCGATTCACGAACGATCATCGACGGCAACGGGGCCGAAAGTTTGCTTGGGCAAGGCGACATGTTGTTTTTGCCGCCGGGCAATTCGAATGTCACGCGCGTGCATGGTGCGTTCGTCAACGAAGCCGAGATAAAAAAGGTCGTCGAGTTTATAAAGGCGCAAGGCCGTCCCGAATACGATCAGACAATCACCGTCTCACCCGAAGAGCTCGATGACGGCGGCGAGCTTCCGGGCCGTCGCGATCCGCTCTTCAATGATGCGC
>JANOGL010000016.1:0-1886 GCA_031405985.1 Acidobacteriota bacterium
CAGCCTAAAGGCGAAGCTCTTTGTTTAGTGTATTTCGTGTGTTTCGTGGGCTAAAATGGTTTTATGAAAACCCTCATCACAGGAGCAAGCGGCCTTGTCGGAACAGCTCTACAAAAAGACTTTGAAGAACGAGGTTACGAAATTCTTTTAGCGTCGCGGAGCGAACCTAAGGGCGAAAACTTTGTAGAGTGGAGCATCGAAGACGGTTTTGCCGAGCCTGAGAAACTCGAGGGCCTCGACGCCGTCGTCCATCTGGCTGGCGAGAGTGTCAACGGATTGCGGTGGACGGACGACAAGAAAAAGGCGATCCGCGACAGCCGCGTCACGGGAACACGAACGCTCGTAAAAACACTCTCGCAGCTGGAAAACAGGCCGAAAGTTTTGGTTGCCGCGTCGGCGATCGGCTTTTACGGCGAGCGTGGCAACGAAGAGCTGACCGAATCTTCGACCGCGGGCGACACGTTTCTCGCCGACGTCGCCAAAGACTGGGAAGCCGAAGCGCGTCGGGCCGAAGATGCCGGCATCCGCACCGTTTTATTACGTACGGGAATTGTCCTGTCTAAGGACGGCGGAGCTTTGGGCACGATGCTGCTGCCTTTCAAACTCGGCGTCGGCGGCGTTATCGGGAGCGGCAAACAATGGATGAGCTGGATCTCACTCGACGATCATATCGCCGCGATCAATTTCGTGATCGGAAACGAAAACATCCGCGGCGCCGTAAATGCAGTCTCGCCGAAACCCGTCACGAACGAAGAGTTTACAAAGACGCTGGGCGAAGTTCTTTATCGCCCGACATTCCTGCCGTTGCCCGAGTTTGTCGTCTCGATGGCGCTTGGCGAGATGGGCGATGCTTTACTTTTAGCGAGTACAAGAGTCCTGCCAAAACGGCTAGCGGACGCCGGATTTGAGTTCAAGTATCCTGAGTTAAAGGCCGCGCTCGAACACGCCGTAGCATAATTGCCCACGAAAAACACGAAAGACACTAAAACTCATTTCTATTTTTCGTGATTTTTGTGTGTTTCGTGGGCAAACAAAATTGGACGACTCGGCGCGGCGTCTGCGTCGAACGGAGCGATCTGTAGATTTAGGAAGTACTCGCCGTCGGGAACTTCGTTAGGTACATAGATCAGCTCAGTGATCGTTGAATTAACCCGAGTCTTGGCGCTAATTTTGAAACTTCCCTGTTCGACATTCCAAAAGATGCGGTGGTTTGCGAGCTTGCCCTCATCAAACAATCTATCGATCGACGGCAGATCGACGAGCAGATGTTTGAAACCGGACTCGACGATAAACTCAATCGCATCGGCTGCAAAATACGGCGGGATGTTTTGTTCGTCATACTTTCGCGTCAACTTACCCTCGTCATTCGGCAGCGTCCGCACGATCAACGCCGACGGAACGCGGACGCCCTCGTCCGCAATCGCTGCTTGCAGCGACCGTCGCGTAATTATCAAATCACCATCGACTGGTCTTTCTGGCTCAACCGTCACCAAAACAGCCGGAATTATCACGTCCTGCAAACACGTTCGCACCGAGATCCGCTCTTTCGTGATATGCCCGACGCACTCGGTGTGAGTTCCGTTGCAGTGTGGAATCAGCGTGACCTGCTCGAAGTTACAGCTTCCACCCTGTCGCGTGTCGCCAACGTGCGAGCCGTATTCGCATGCCTTTGACTTCGCTTGTTCGACGCCAAACGCATTCGGCTGTTCACCGTCAAACTCAAGCGGAATTGAGATGTCGATTCCGTTCGCAAACTCGGTCAGGTTCATGGCAGTTGTTTGATCTTCCCCATTACGTCGTTTACATCTAGCTCACCGGCGGTTTCCACCTGTGAACATATCTCCATCAACAGCCGGTCTTGGGCGTTGCCCTTCTCTTTCGCGACC
>JANOGL010000052.1:0-10333 GCA_031405985.1 Acidobacteriota bacterium
GACAACTCCTCACATTTGTATGGCGACACTCGACGGAATGCGCGAGCGAACGGTCGTCGTAAATTCAATGTCCAAAACCTACTCGGTCACCGGCTGGCGAGTCGGTTACTGTATAGCTCCGCCTGACATCACGGGTGCGATCCGAAAAGTTCATGACTTTTTGACCGTCGGCGCTGCAAATTGTCTGCAGCACGCCGGTGCGTACGCGTTGAGTATGCCGCCGGGTTATTACGAAGAATTGCAGCGTGAGTATCAACGCAAGCGCGACTTTATCGTGCCGGTGCTGCAGAACGCGGGATTCAAATGTGATCTCCCCGAAGGCGCATACTACGTGATGGCGGACATTTCCTCGTTTGGTTTTGCCGACGATATCGAGTTTACAAAACACCTCATTCGCGAAATCGGCGTCGCCGTCATCCCCGGATCTTCGTTCTATCACGACGTGAAACTGGGCTCGCAAATGGTGCGGTTCTGTTTCTGCAAAAAGGACGAAACGCTCGAAGCCGCCGCCGAACGGCTCGCCAAATTAACCCGCTGCTAGACAACTTGTCTTGTGGCTGTCGCAACCAAATGTAATTCACGGCGTAATAGCCGAAAATAGAACATTCGTTTTAGGAGGTTTTCATGTTTGTTAAGTCGTTTGCATACATCCTACTCGTCACGTCGGCTTTTATACTTGCGAACGGCCAGACGCAGGACGCGGACAAGACCGCAAAGACATCCAGCACAAGGGGAACCGAAAAGCTGCGTGACATACCCCTTCCAGCCGGTGTCGACCTGCAGTTCGTTATCAAAGAGCTGGCACGCGAACTAGATCTCAACGTCTTGTTTGATACCGAATCGAGACTCGATTACCGCAAAGTAAAAATTGAGCTAAAGAATGTAACGGCGGCGCAGGCGTTGGACTATATCCTTTTACAGGAAGGGCTGTTTTTCGAGGAAGCGGGACCGAAGACGATCCTCGTGGCGAGCCGATTCAGGGGAATGTCGATCCCTCAGATTGGTGTCGGAATCACGCCGCTGACTGAGCAGCTTGCTCAGTATTTTGGTGTTGACGGTGGAATACTCATCAACAATGTTCGCCCCGATTCGCCTGGCTCGAAAGCGGGGCTAAAGGCTGGAGATGTGATCGTCGGGATCGACGGCGTACCTGTAAACGGTACACTGGCCCTGTTCAACGCCATCAATAACAAGGATGAGAGCTCCACGATCCTCAAGATCGTACGCGATCGCAAAGGCCAGACGATCAGCCTAACTCCTAAAAAGGGCATCGAATCTGTTTTGTAAGTTCGGGTGTACCAGCCTGCCCAAGTTCCGTCAGAACAACCGGAAATCCGGATTGTTTTTCCGCCGCCAGATAAAACCGTCGAGCACGTAGTGCGTGAGTTGCGGCACCGCGAGGAGCGGGACGAGGAACATCTTTATATTTCCCCAATTCCAATCATCGCCGAAGAGCCATTGCTTGTCGTGCCAAACGCCGCGGTGCCAAAATAATTCTTCCACATACGCGAGCGCCCATAATGTCGTGAGAAAAATCACCCAGTTCTGCGAGAACGCTCGGTAAAAAGGCCCAGCCGTTTCGCGCCTGTTCTGCGCATAAACATAGATGAGCGCAAAATACGGCACGCCGTGGATGATCACATTCGTCACCGTGAACGCGTAGTCCGAGTTGAAAAATACAATGCCGACGTACCAGCAAATAGCAGTCGTAGCGACGACGATGTCTTTGCCGATGTTTGAGAAACCGGTTGTGAAATATTGATAGATCGACTTTGCAAAATACGCCGCGAGTGCGACGACGTAGATCGGGAAAAGTATCTGCTCGACGAGCGTTGGCAGCGAGAAAAAATCATTTTGCACAAACCAATGAAATTCACGTGGCAGCCGCGTCATCCAAAACGCGAGCGGATAAACTGTTGCGAGATAAACCGCTGGCGCGTCGATCCACCAAGTCCATCTCGCGGTTTCATTCAACTTTCTTCTGTACAACGCGACCCAGCCGTATTGCTGACGAACAAAGTGAAACACGGCGACGAGAGCCAGAGCCTTCCAAAAAACCAGATCGCCCTCTGAATACAGCGCGACGCCGACCGCATAACCAAACGCCGGCACGAGCAGATACAGCCAGAATCGGCGTTTGAACTCCTCTTTGTCAAAATAAACCCGAAAGCTCGTTGACCAAACATGCGCCACGTCGATCAGCAGCACAGCCGTGATCCACGTCCAATCCGGCGAGTCGTCATTCAAAATACCGAGCTGCCAACCGACTGCGAGCAGCAACAGCGACACAGCCGCACTGCCGAGAAAGACCGCCAGATCGATCTCGCGTGAGAACAGCCAGTAGTTTGGTTTTGATAACGACGCGTCCACAAAAGTAATTCAAACAGGATGGACATGATATACAGGATTCTTGCATCCTGCCCATCTTGTTTATCCTGTTTTAATGTTCCTCAAAATTTCAGTCGATGCGCGCAGTCCATGATAAAACGCGTCTTCGAATAGTGCGATCCCGCTCAGGTCGGTATGCGCGAAATGGATATTCCGGTACGGCTGCATCGCCTTTTCGCGGACGCCGCTCCAAATGAAATTTGGCCGCGGGCTTACCATCGCGTGACCCCAACGCATAATATCAATGCGCTCTGTTAGTTCGTAAATATCGTTGTGAGCTCGCGATAAATCCGAGAGACAAACATCTGCGAGTGAGCGCCAATCGTAATTGAAAAGCGTGGTACGCGCATTTGGGTCTTCGCACATCGGATAATAATACGTCAAAATGGTCGGGCCGTAGTCGATGCCCTTCTGATGCGTGGCAGTCACGTATCCAAGTGACGGGCTCTCGTAAATAACGTTGTCCCAAGCGATAGGGAAGTCTTTTGCAAATCTCGGTTTGGGACGATCTTTCAGAAATAAATTTGCGACGAACCACGCGTTGTGTTGAAACTGATCGGCCGCAAACGGCGCGTCTTCGCGAAAGTCGCGGATAACGTACGGAGCAGTAAACATCGGCGATGCAAAGATCGCTCGTTCGCAATGAATGCCGCGAAGTTCGCCGCTATCTAAGCAGATCACATCGACCCCGTTCGACGTCGGCACGATCGAAACGACCATTTGCGAGCGGCGAACGTGATCGCTGACTTTTTCAAGAAAATGATTTACAAACCGGCCGTTTCCCTCGGGAAAAGTTATGAACGGCTGCGATTCGGAGCCGCTCTTTCGAACCCGTGAGCAAAAATAAAAAAGCCCGGCCCACGCTGACGTTTGTTCTAGTTTCAAACCGTAATCGTCGCGGCACGCGTAGTCGCAATACCAGATCAAACGCTCACTTGTAAAACTGTTTTGCCGCAGCCATTCGGCAAACGAGATCTTATCGAGCTGCGTGACCTCCGCATCGTTCGAGCACATCGCTATCGGAACAACAAACGCGCGTCGACCTGGCGCATCGCGCCAATTCACCCAAAAATCTATTTGCTTTTGAAACTCGGTGTATTGCCGTTTGTCTTCTTCGCTCTCGCCGACGTGCAGATACAAACCTTCGTACCAACGCCCTTTGTAGAAGATCCTCTCTTCGGGCTCGCGACAAAGAAAGTGTTCTTTGACGATCACCTCGCCATCGCTGCCGCGTCCATCGATGAGCGACATCTCGTCAAGCAGCTCGATTAGTTCAGTGTTTTCCTTAAATGGCACTGGCAGATAATGCGCTCCCCATGGATAGCTGACGGGATTGCCAACGCTGCTCTGCGACGTGCCGCCGATCTCGCGTTCTAATTCAAGCAAAACAAAATCGTGAAAGCTCTCTCGTCTTAATTTCCACGCCGCCGTCAGACCCGCGACGCCGCCGCCTATGATCGCAACTCTCTTGTTTTCCCAATTATCTGCGGGAACGTCGAATGTGCGGCCCTCGCGCAAGATGTGTCCGAGCACTGCATTTTGTCCAACGATCTCGCCTTCAGGAAATTTACGCGTTGAAACATCGCGACACGCCGCTAACGCAACCGGCGCACCGAGGAATGTGGCTAAAATTTCGCGACGACTTAGTTTCACAGATTAATTCAAACAGGATTAACAGGATGTTCAGGATGGTCGCTTGGACGAAATCTGAAAAACTCCACACGAGATGTCCCGAAATTTACAAGCAGGCCAACTTCAAAACCAGTCGCATTCAGATAGTTGATTACTTGGGCTTTATGATCCTGAGAGAGTTTGCTAACTGCTTTTATTTCGATCAAATTCTTCTCTTCGACGATCAAGTCTGCATAAAAATCACCTACAATTACACTACGAAAATTTACTTTCAAAGCAACTTGCGACTTAACATTCAAACCTCGTTGCGAAAATGCCACAATCAGCGCTTTTTCATAAACAGATTCCAAAAACCCAGCGCCGAGTTCGTTAGAAACCTCGAAACAACATTTCAATATAGTCGCCGTTAATTCCTCGGGTTTCATCCTGTTTATCCTGTGAATCCTGTTTGAATCACGCGTCTATTGCTCAAACCGCCGCCATTCTGATTCGTAGTAGCGAACCAGCGCCTGATTGTCGAGACGGTTGATCTCAAGCTCTTCAGCCGGTTGCGACGTGTCGGTTGGAAACTCAAACATCGACGCGAATGTTTCATTATTTAGGAATCGAAGGCTGATGTCGGCTGGCGGTTTTGTCGGTGTTTCGAACGGCTGTGTTTTAGCGAGAGCGAAGCCCCAGACGCCGAAGCTTGGCACGGTTGTCTGAAATGGTTTGACAGTATAGCCGCTCGCCTCGAGGGTTTTCATCACGCACCAGAACGAGTTGCGCGCGATGAGCGGCGAGGTTGTTTGGATGACAACGGACGAATCGGGTCGGAGTTTCGATTTTAATAAATTGTAGAACCGCGTCGTGTAGAGCTTACCGAGGGCGAAGTTGTTGGGGTCGGGAAAATCGACGATCGCGATATCGAAAGATTCGGTTTGCACCTGATCGAGCCAGACGTATGCGTCGGTGTTTGTTATGTGAACTCGCGGGTCGTCAAGCGAATGATTGTTTAGCTCGCCGAGCGCAGGTACGGCGTGCGCGACGCGTGTCATTTCAGGATCGAGATCGACGAGCTCGACAAACTCGACGGATTTGTATTTTAAAACTTCGCGCACCGCGAGACCATCGCCACCGCCGAGGACCAGCACGCGTTTTGCGTCGCCGTTAAATGCGGCAAATGCTGGGTGGACGAGAGCCTCGTGATAGCGGTATTCATCGAATGAGTTGAATTGCAGGTTGCCGTTGAGGAAAAGCGAGTAGCCGGTTTTGCCTTTTGTAACTACGATGCGCTGGTACGGCGAGCTTTTTGCAAAGATGATGTTGTCGACAAACAGCGCGTCCTCGGCGAGCGTCGTCAGGCGATCGGCTTTGATAAACGCGATGGCGAGCAACACGAGAATTATAAAACCTTTTACGCGCATGAGCGTAACATTGCGTTTCAACAAAGGCAGCAAAAGCCACGTTGCCCAGATGCCGACGGCAGCATTGAGCATGCCGAAAATCAGTGACGTCCGGTTCAAACCTAATCGCGGTACGAGAAAGATCGGAAAGAGGAGCGACGCGGCCAACGCACCGATGTAATCGAATGCGAGGACGCGAGAGACGAGATCTTTGAAGTCGAGCTCATCCTTTAATATGCGCATCAGCAGCGGGATTTCGAGACCGACGAGCGTGCCGATGATAAAAACAACGCCATATAAAACGAAGGCGAAATACGACAGATGCGCAAATGCAAAGAACAATAGCGGCGCCGAAAAGCCGCCGATCACCGCAACGCTCAATTCGATCTCGATAAACTTTTCCGCAACATTTTTGTCAATAAACTTCGATAGGTACGAGCCGACGCCCATTGCAAAGAGATAAATGCCGATGATAAGTGAGAATTGCGTGACGCTGTCGCCAAGCACGTACGACGAGAGGGTTGCGGCAAGCAGCTCGTAGATCAGCCCGCACGTTGCGATGACAAATACGTTGAGAAAAAGTAGCGGGGCGCGTTTCATGTTAGAAATTCAAACAGGCTGCACAGGATCGACAGGATAGAGAAAAGCAATTATCCTGCTCATCCGGCCTATCCTGTTTGAATCCCTAGTTTCCTTGTATCGCTGAAGCGATTATCATCGCGATACCGATGATCAAGGCGCCGATGATGATAGCGAGCGCCGTGTTGTGGTCTTCTTCGATCTCTTTTTTTACCGAAAACGGCGACAGCAGTACCACCAACAAAAACGCGATCAGAAAGACGATTAGCCCGATCGCGACGAAGATGACCGTGGTTGCCGCAACGGGCAAAAGATCTTCGAGCTTAACGATCATAGCGAGCGTGCCAAAGTTTGTCAGACTTAACATTATTTTCCTCCTCTAAAACCTGTATAGAAAAACGGCGTGCCGAGACGCGAGCGGCTGCCGGAATTTGCGACTTCCCAACCCAACCACGCTGCCGCCGAATATGTCAGCAGAACGCCGCCGGCAAATACCACGTAAAGTTTTTTCAACATAAATTTACCTACTCATCATCCGAGCCGCTGCTCGACGAACCGAACATGCTGTCACGCCAACGGCTGCGCTCGAACGAAAACTTG
Source organism: Acidobacteriota bacterium (assembly GCA_031405985.1). Taxonomy (GTDB): domain Bacteria; phylum Acidobacteriota; class Blastocatellia; order Pyrinomonadales; family Pyrinomonadaceae; genus OLB17. Next base: position 6,585 of record JANOGL010000052.1, read on the forward strand.
CGAAACAAACCCAGGATCGGAACAATTGCGAGTATAAGAAACGCGCAGCAAAAGTTTACGCCGCGATTTACGTTCTGCTCGACCTTGAGCGTAATCGGCAGCGGCGCTGGAACGTTCTCGGTCGTGCCTTCGACGCGAAGCGTGTATTTACCGGCGGGCAGTGACGACAAAGTTGCGTCGTTGCCGGTGCTACCCTCGGACCAGCTTTCGCCGTCCTCGACGCCCTGGTAATACGAGATCGGGATACTGACCGACTCGATCTCCTGGCTTTGATCGTTTATGAGATCGACGTCGAGGTCGGCCGCCGAATTATTCACCGCCGCCGACGCCGAAATGCGAATATTCCGATTGCCCTTTATCTCAAACGGCTGGCTGAACTGCACCTGCGGTGTGGCTGACGACGGCATCGTTAGGGTTTCGTTAAGAACCGTGCTCGTTAAGCCCGTGAATGGGATCATAAACAACGCAACAACAAGCAACGCGAGCGTCGGCAGCGCTCCCCAAGTGTAATAAAACTGGCCCGTAAACGGCTGATTCGGGCCGACGCCCCAAGGTTTTGGCAAGCCCGCGATGCCGAACGCTTTTTCAACATCGTCGTTCGTCATGTATGTGCCGACGGACCAGTTGACTTCGTTCGCCGAGACTTCCTGCGAGAGCATGAGCGGCGCGGCGACGTAATCGACGGCACGAACAATCTCGCCCTGTTCGACGCGCCAGTAGAATTCGCCTTTCACATACTCGACGGTCGCAGGCGCGTCCTGAAATATTTTGTAGGTTGTTCCGTTGTAAACGACCTTTCGAATCGCACCAAATATCTCTTTTTGGTCAACCTCGGCAGCGTTGACAGGCTCGACAAAATTCCAGTGATTGTCTGAATGCACCAGCCAGCGAAAACCGATGGTCGGATTGTAAAGCAGATATTCGTGCCAAAAATATTTGACGCCGTCGAATGTTACGCTGCGCACCGTCGCACCGATGATCTTGACTTTCACATCGCCCGCAAACGTCCCCTCGGCGCCGATCGGAGCAACAAAATCGGGAGCATCGGGCGGCGGCGTCAGTGATTTTAAATAAGTTAATTTGCCCTCGTTGACGTCGAGAAGCGAGCTGCAATTCGGACACGTTACGCGCATCGCGCTGTCTGGTGCGTTTAGCGCGAGCGGTCCGCCGCAATTCGGACAGCCCATAGCAGCGCTAGTGACCCGCTTTGCCTCTCGCTCGTAAGGTTTTGCGTCCGCCAAACCAATTTCGCCGAGTGTTACCTGCGAACCGACGAAGGCCCACGGCGGATCGATACTGTAATCGATCGTCGCAAATGCATTCTGTTTTCCGGCGAGATCGGCGTACTCAAACTGCTCGCCTGGGACAAGCTTGTAAGGAATTTCGCCGTCGGCCGCAACGGTCGTCGCTCGACCTTTCTCCTGAACCATCAACGGCGTTTGACCCGGAATTTCGTTCACAACCTGTCCGAGCTGCAAATCCGTGAACGACGGCAATGCACTTTGCAGCGGCTGGTAAAACGTCAGGTAAAACCGCCCTTGCGCCTCGGCAAGCCAGCCGACCCAGCCGTTTGAGAACGTAGCGTACCACTCGTCCCAAACGCCCCCGAGTTCATGTTTGATCTGCGCACGACCGGTCAGCTCAAATCGAGCGTCCTTGTAAACACCTTTTAATCCTAGCTTTAACGGTGATTGACTCTCGACAATCTCGGCGACCTTGCCGATGTCCTCTAATCCCCGATCGGTGCGCGCGACCGCCGAACGGCAGAACGCGCAAATGACAACAATCGACGATCCAGCCTTAAACTCGATCGGAGCCGCACACGATGGACATTGGGCCGAAAGCGTCGTCATGCGTCACCTCCGACGGATTTGAATTGCGGATTTCGGATTGCGGATTGCAGATTTGATTCGCCGCGTTCGATTTTCGTAATCGAAACACTCAGCGCGCCGAGAACACTCTTTAAATTCGCATCCCAACCCCATTCGGGACGCGAACGGCAGCAGTAAAGGTTGAATGTCGCGATTCGGTATTCGGGATACGTGTGACAGGCAAGGTGCGATTCGGTGAGCGCGATGAGACCGGTGAGGCCGCCTTCGCCATCGAATTTGTGCCAAACTGAGCCGACGGTTTGTAAACCAAGATCGTCGATTACGCGCGACATTATCGCTTTGATCGCGACCTCGTCACGCAATGCGGCGGCCTCACATCCCGTTGCCTCGATCAACCATTCGGTTCCGACTATCATCTGTTACTCGTGCGTGTGAAAGAACTAATCTGCGTTATGACGCGTACATTTTTTACTACGATATAATGTAGAAATACGTTCTGTATGCTGATGAAAACTATAGCTAAAATATCGTGCTTTGTCATACTTACCGCGGTGCCGGTTTGTGTTTTGTCTTCGTGCACCGGAGTATCCACAAATCCAAATTTGTCCGCCTCGAACTCGGCGTACGAGTCCCCAAAGGTCATCGGCAAAATAAAATCGCCGGCTATCGATGAGAGCAGTGGTCTTGCGGCGTCGCGGTGTCAGCAGAATATTTTGTGGACTCACAATGACTCAGGCGACGACGCTTATATTTATGCACTTGATCTTGAGGGGACTAACAAAGGTACTTGGCGTATTGCAAACATCGAGAACGTCGATTGGGAAGATATCGCGGCTTACAAAGACAAAACAGGAAAGTGTTTTTTGTATATCGGTGAGATCGGTGACAACAAACTCAAACGACGCGAGCATTTTGTCTATCGCGTGGCAGAACCGACAATATCGGACACTACAGCTCTCGCAACGAGAAAGAATTCTCTCGCGATAGAGGCGGTTGAAACTGTCAGATTTGTTTATCCGGATTTCGATCAGGACGCAGAGACCTTAATGGTCGAGCCGAAATCGGGCGACATCTACGTCGTCACAAAACGCGTAAGCGGGCCTGCCGGTGTTTATCGATTAAAACCAGACTTTGGGGAAGCCCAAATTCAGCGAGCCGAAAAAATGCCCGAAATATCAGTGCCTTCAATCCCCAACGGTTTTGTCACCGGTGGCGATATTTCGCCCGATGGTCGCCGCATGGTGATCTGCGATTACTCGCAAGCCTACGAATGGTCGCTGCCAGAAACCGTTTCGCAGTTTGACGAGATCTGGAAACAAGAGCCGACGCGTATCGATCTCGGAAAACGTAGTGGTGGCGAATCAGTTTGTTATAGCGCAAGTGGCTCGTCGATCTTTGCAACCAGCGAAGGCCGCAATTCTCCTGTCATCGAAGCAAAACGAAAAAATTAAGGCGCCGTTTTTCAACGACGCCTCACATAAATTAATTAGTGAATGTTTTTACTGCGTGATCGTAAACTTGCCTTTATTCTCGATCACCTGTCCGCCGACTCGGTCTTTTACAAAAACTTTCAGCTCATAATCGCCGAGAGTTAATCCGGTAGTAGGCAAAAGACGCGCGAGCGTAAGGCGTTGACCCGAGTCGCTTAGACCGCTCCAATCTTCTTTTTGTCGCAGCAGTTCTTTGCCGGCTCTCGTCAAAACATAATCGACATCCACCGCCGGCCGCAGCGTTGTCTGATCGATACCGGCATTGTAAACCTGCATATACAGACCAACCTCCTGGCCCTGCTTGTAAACGCCCGTAAGGTTTGGTATCACCTTCGCGTTGCCGATCACAAACTGCTGACCGATGTCACGTTCGTTTGTAACACGAAGTTTCGAAGCCATGATCAGCGACGAGGTCGAGAGTTTTTTC
>JANOGL010000095.1:0-2361 GCA_031405985.1 Acidobacteriota bacterium
GTCGTGAAGAACAAACAGAAAAAGATCGGCACCGACATGGCCGTGCCGGATGCAAATTTTTATGCGTTTCTACAATTCTATAAAGAGTTGCTCGACGCGAGCGGACTTGATTACGTGATTTTCGGCCACATCGGCGATTGTCATCTGCACGCGAACATGCTTCCAAAAAATGACGACGAAGCTGAAAAAGCTCGACACATTTACGGTCGATGCATTGCGCAGGCGATAATGTTGGGCGGCTGCGTTTCGGCAGAGCACGGCATTGGCAAGCTCAAACGCAAATATCTCGACGCGATGATGGGCGAGCGATATTTGAACGAAATGGCCGAGCTGAAACGCGCGTTCGACCCGAACGGGATCTTAAGCCGTGGCAATATGTTTGACGAAAAGTATTTATGATAAAAGCAATTTTGATGGATTTTAACGGCGTGATCATTGACGATGAGCCGATTCAGATGCGTGTGTATCAGGAACTGCTCGCGGCGGAGGGCGTCGAGTTGACCGAAGAAGATTATGCAGCTTCGCACGGCATGGACGACGTTACTTTTGTAAAAGCTGCGTACGAACGTCGCGACAGAAAAGTGACGGACAAAAAGATCGGCGAGATCATCGATGCCAAGTTCGCAAAGTGGCGCGACGTCGTTGGCGACAACCTGCCGTTGTTCGAGGGCATTGAGAATTTTGTCGAAAAGATGTCACACGAGTTTGCGCTCGGCGTGGTGAGCATGGAACGCGGCGACCAAATTCAATACGTACTCGACAAGGCGGGAATGGCAAAACACTTTTCGGTTATCGTGAGTTCGAGCGAGGTGACTGCATGCAAGCCCGATCCGCAGTGTTATCGAGCCGGATTTAACAAGCTCGATCTTTTTCGCATCGATCAAGGCCATCTGCCGATGACGCACGGCGAATGTCTCGTCATCGAAGACACGGTACCCGGAATCCAATCGGCGCGTGCGGCCGACCTGCCGGCGCTCGGTGTTGCAAATACGGTCGATGGCGAGATTTTGCGTAAGGCTGGCGCGGCCGCGGTGGCGAACGACCTTCGCGACTGGATGCCTGAATCGATTCGCCGCGTGTTTGTGTAAGAATTTTCAACGCAAAGACGCAAAGGATCAAAGACGCAAAGCAAGACTAGACAACGAAACTTCAGATTCTTTTTCTTGTCCCTTTGCGGCTTTGCCTCTTAGCGTCTTTGCGTTAAGTTGTTTTTTATGTCCGATTATTTTATTTCACAAGAGAAAGCAGAAAACGATCTGCTCGACTGCGCTGCGTACCTCGCCGAGCGGATAAAGAGCTCGGACGGCCACGCCGAGGCGATGAAGGCGATCATTCCACGATATCTATCATGCGGCGAAGTCGATCTCGCGGCAGAGTTGTCGAACGCAGTTGACGATCCGTATTCGCGCGACAGGTTGCTGATCGTCGTTGCTGAAAAGTGCGCCGAAACGGGCGACGATGAATACGCTTTGCAGCTCGCCGACGCGGTCGAAGATCACGGTCTACGGGCCGAGGCTTTAGAACGCGTCGCTCTGGCGATGGCCGCGGAAGGCCGCACCGATAAGGCTGGTGAGGTTGCCGCGAGGATGGAGCATCCGGATTTTGTGTATGCCGGCGTCGCAGTTAATCAAGCGGCTGGCGGCAACCCGACGGCCGCGGACGAAACGCTCGATCTGATCGAATTCCCTGCGGCCCGCGTCAACGCTTTGCAGCAGATTGCGGCGATGTATATAGAACAGGGAAAAGGTGACGACGCGATTGCGACGTTAGAAAGAGCAGTTGAAGCTGCTGACGAGATCGAGCACGCGGAAGAGAAAATTCGCGTGCTTTGTGATTGCGGCAGCCTGTTTATCGAAGCAAAGCGCAACGACAAAGCCGTCGAGACATTCGACAAGGCTCGCGGTTTTGCAGAACTGCTCGACAATGTTCATCGCGATAACTTTCTGGCGAGATGTGCGATCGGTTTTCTGCACGCCGGCAGCGATGAGCTTTGCGACCGCACGCTCGACCTCGTGATGGACAAAACACAAATGTCGTCCGCACTCGTCGCCGTCGCACGCGATCATTGGAGAAAGGAAGAAAAGCAAGACGCGGCAGATGCACTCGATGAAGCATACGAAATCCTAAAATCTCAACGCGACATCGAAACCCGCGACAGCCGTGCTCGCAACGCTCTGATGGCGACGATTGCTGCTCAATTCGCAGGCTTTGGCAAAACAGAACGGGCCACCGAGATCGCGCTTGAGAATCAGGACCCGAATGAAAAGACTTCGGCACTCTCGCAGATCGTACAGGTTCTGACGATGCAAAGTGAAGACGACCTCGCTCGACAAACTCTGAACCTAATTGACGAAGAAGCCG
>JANOGL010000184.1:0-5223 GCA_031405985.1 Acidobacteriota bacterium
GAACAGTGAATGTAGAATTTGCGATTGATACAAAAGCGAAGCGGTACGAGTGGATAGAAGAGACTTTGAGCCGATTCCGCTATTTCAAACTCAGCAAATCGGACAAAGGATTATTGCTTGGTTTTATGGAGAAGGTCAGCGGATATTGCCGCATCCAGATTAAAAGGCTGGTCAGGCAGTACTTTCTGACGGGACATGTTCGGCAGCGTTTGGCGCAGAAGAGAAGAGGGTTTCAAAGAAAATACAACGACGAAGACATACGGCTCCTGGCTCGCACCGACGAGTTGCACGGAACTCTTTCAGGACCCGCCGCCAAGAAGCTCTGCGAGCGTGCTTATGAGATCTTCGGTGAAGAAGATTATCGGCAGCTTGCCTGTATCTCAGTAGCTCATCTGTATAATTTGAGACATTCGAAAACCTATCGCAGAACGCGCATCTGCTTTGAAAAAACACGCTCCAAAACGTCTGTCATCGGTGAGCGCCGCCAGCCTCGTCCGAATGGTCGTCCGGGCTATATCCGCGTGGATACAGTGCATCAGGGCGATATGGACGGCACGAAAGGCGTTTATCACATCAATGCCGTTGATGAAGTGACCCAATTTGAGATCGTCTCTAGCGTGGACAAAATATCGGAAAACTTCCTGATTCCGGTGCTTGAGAATCTGCTCGAACAGTTTCCTTTTACCGTCCATGGTTTCCACTCCGATAACGGTTCGGAGTTTATCAACCGGAACGTCGCCGCTCTGCTTAACAAACTCCTGATCGAACTGACAAAATCCAGACCTCGTCATTCAAACGACAATGCCCTCGCTGAATCGAAAAACGGCTCCGTTGTCCGCAAACATCTCGGTTATACTCATATCCCCCAAAGATACGCCCCACTAATCAACCGTTTCTTAACCGATTACCTAAATCCATACATCAACTATCACCGCCCCTGCTTCTTCTCTCAAACGGTCACCGACCATCGCGGAAAACAGAGAAAACGCTATCCTTACAAAAGCATGATGACTCCTTACGACAAATTGAAATCTCTGCCAAACCCCGAAACATATCTCAAATCTAATGTCTCTTTCAAACAGTTGGATGAAATTGCCAATAAAATCAGCGATAATGAATCAGCGAAACTTATGAATAACGCAAGAAATATACTTTTTACTAAAATCAATGAACAGGAAAAGAAGGTATCCAGAATCCACATTCCCTGAATCATCATTTCAGTATCATTTCCGGATTGGAATAGACTGGAAGGCACAACTCTGGCGAGCATAAGCATATCGAGGATCAAACTATTCCGATTTCAAATCACGAAGATACTGTCCCGGTGTCGTACCGATCTCACGCCTGAACATAGCGACAAAGGAACTTGGGCTTTCATACCCGCTTGCGAATGCTGATTGATTCACCGGGCTTCCTTCAACGAGAAGTTGGATGGCCATCATCAGCCGAGCTTGCTGACGCCAGCGGCCGACGCTCAAACCGGTCTCTTGTACGAATAATCGTTCAAGTGTTCTGGGGCTGGCCCCGGTCAATTTCGCCAATTCGTTCAGCGGTGATTTATTCGCTGGATCGCCGCTGATAATATTAGCAAGCCGCACGGCTCGGGAGTCGGCGGGCATTGTGATCTTTAGAGACATTTCATCGGCGGCCGCCATTTGGTCGATCAACACGGCCGCCAGATTGGTGTGCGTCGTAACCGATTGAGACAACATCCTTAGCCGAACAGTTTCGAGTATTACCTCGCGCAGCAGTGGCGATACATTCAGAACCCTGCACTTGACCGGAAGACCGATTGCCAAGTCCGGCCTTACATATATCGTACGCATCCACGTTTCGGCTATTATCCTGATCGTGTGATCTACCCCCGACGGCATCCAAAGACACCGCATCGGCGGAACTGTCCATCGGCTGCCATCGGCATCAACCTGCATAACGCCGCGCGAGGCAAAAATTAACTGCCCCCACGAATGTTCATGGCCCTCGATGACATGGCCATTCGAAAGTTTCAGTCCCAGTGTGCGAATCAGCAGGCTTTCTTCATCGATTTGAACGCTTTGGCGAACATGCGACATTCTTTGACGCTATATTGCTTGACCGCCATGCGTCAATGTCATTACACTCTAGGAAACGTCAAAACCGAGCAAGAGAAAATACAATGCCGAATAATATCGCACATTTTGCCATCAACGCGGACGATCGCGAAAGGGCAAAGCAATTTTACCAGGACGTGTTTGGCTGGACATTCGAGGCCTGGGGGCCGCCGGATTTTTGGCGAATTTTTACGTCACCCGATGGAATACACGGCGCTTTGCAGAAAAGAAGTGTGCCGGTTTCGGGCAGCGGCATGACCGGATACGAATGCACCATCGGCGTCGAGGATATAAAAGCCACAGTCGCCTCTATCGAAGCCGCGGGCGGCAAGATCGTTTTCCCGCCATTTCTGATCGAACACGTCGGCACCGTCGCCCAATTTGAAGACACCGAGGGCAATCACGCCAGCGTCATGCAATATCTGGAAGGAGTGGTTTAATGATCTCAAAACATATTTGGCTTATGCCGCGCGTTACGACGGCTTTCATTTTCACTTTACTTCTGGCGGTGTTCTGCTCGGTTGCTGCGCAGGAGAAAGGCAGCCGCTCACCCGTCCCAGCCGATAATTTCAAGTTCGAGATCAAAGACTTTCTCGATGAATGGAACACGGCAATTGCCAAAGGTGACGCGGCGGCGATCCGATCCGCCTATGTTGCCGACGCCCGTTTCCAATGGTTTGAAGAGGGCGTCCTTACCTACCGCTCCTCGGTCGAGATCGTGGATAAGCTTCGCCAATTTCCGAAAGGAACAAAGATTGATACCAAACTAAGCGAAATCAATGTCCGCCTATTGACGGATAAACTTGCTTATGGCAGCGCGTCTTTTAGCACAAAGATCGCGTTGCCAACAGGGCCTTTCGAGTTCAGCGGAGTTTTCACGATGCTGCTCGAACGGCACGATGGTCAATGGAAGTTTGTCTCCGGTCATACCTCAACGGTTCGGTCACGATAGATAGTTTCAGATCGATCAATTTTCATCTAACGATTACAGCTATGATAAAGTTTGGACATTGTCTTTATGTCCAACAGTTCAAAATCACGCTCGACCCGGGCTCCGCGAAACCGCACGATCGAATTGCTGTCCGGCGAGGTCGACGAGTTGCGATCGCGCCTGGTATTCGGCGGAGATGGGTCCAATATCGACGCGTTCCGCAATCGAGTTATTTGCGGAGATTCGTTCTCGCTGCTGGGCAAGCTGCCCAAAGCAAGTTTTGACCTGCTCTTTGCCGATCCGCCGTACAATCTGACCAAAGATTTCGGAAGAGAGACTTTTCGCGAGCGAACATCTGACGAATACGAGGTGTGGCTCGATTCGTGGCTCGCGCTTTGTGTACCGCTTTTGAAATCAACCGCGGCCGTTTACATTTGCGGCGACTGGCGCTCGATCTCAGCGATCCAGCGTGTCGGCTCGAAATATTTCAAGCCCCAAAACCGAATCACATGGGAACGCGAAAAGGGCCGCGGCGCGCGCGCGAACTGGAAGAACGCCGCCGAGGATATTTGGTACTTCACCGTTTCGGACGAATACACATTCAATCTCGACGCTGTAAAGCAACGTCGTCGCGTAATCGCACCATATAAAATAAACGGCGAACCAAAAGATTGGAGTGCGGGCGACGACGGTAATTTTCGCGACACACATCCGTCAAACATCTGGACCGACATAAGCGTGCCGTTTTGGTCGATGCCTGAGAACACCGACCACCCGACGCAAAAACCCGAGAAGCTACTGGCAAAGATCATTCTCGCAAGCACAAACGCAGGCGACCTGGTTCTCGATCCGTTCTCCGGCAGCGGAACAACCGCCGTCGCTGCAAAAAAACTCGGCCGCAACTTTGTCGCTATCGAATCAGATGAGCAGTATTGTCTGCTCGCGCAAAAACGGCTCGAGATCGCCGAGCATGATAAAACAATTCAAGGTTTTTCGGACGGGATATTTTGGGAAAGAAATTCTAAAAAATAGCCGCAAAAATGCGCAAAAGGCGCATAAATAAAAAGAGCCTCTTAGTTTGCGACTTTTTGCGCATTTTCACGAGCGTGTCGAGGTACGTGCGCGAGCCGCGCGAAACGTCTGCCGCCGCCGCAAGGATCCAGAGGGGCGAGAATCCGAATGCGGCGATCGAGCCGAGCTCGAAGGCGTTACCCGCGCTCTTGCGGATGAGGAGCTTCTTCGGGTCGGGCTCATACTCATCCTCGGCCGACTCTGCCCGTTCGACGCCTCCAACAAGCTCGATCGTCACGCGCAGCAGGTTCCGCGCGGTTGCTTCGTAGAGGCGCGAACGGCGTACAACGCGTGGCAGAGCAAGCTCGAACGACTCGTGCACCGTTCCGCCAAGAGCTGCCGCGAGCGCACGGAACGCGCGTTCTGGCAAAGACACGAGATAGCTGAGTGGCTTCATTGGGACGATTGTGGCGGACAATCGAAGGCGGTACCAAGGTCGCGCCTTCGCAGAGGCTGTGGACGGCCCGACACACTCTCGGCACGCGACCATGCGGGCGCGTCAGCCTCGCGAGGATGGTTGCGCACGACGAAAGACCGGCGTCGGACACCGGTTTTCCACAGTCGACGCGTCCGTTTCGGACGGTAGCCGAGTCCGAGGGAAGGTCGTCCGCCGTCCGAGCGTTACCATCTACGGCATGCCAACCGATGTGATCCGTTCGCTCCTCGAGGGCGCGTTCCCTTCTTCGACGATTGAGATCGTCGATCGCACGGGCGGCGGCGATCACTTTCATGTCGCGGTGACGAGCATGGCATTCGATGGGCTTCCGCTCATCGAACAGCACCGACTCGTCAACCGGGCCCTGGCAGGACCGATCGGCGATGGAACAATCCACGAGCTCCGCATCACGACGAAGGGAACCTCATGACGCTGCGCGACCAGATCCAGACCGTGATCGATACCGAGCCGGTCGCCATCTTCATCAAGGGAACTCCCGAGCGCCCTGCCTGCGGGAACTCGCAGCGCGCGCTCCAGGCTCTCTGGAACGCGGGCGCCCCGATTACCGCCGTCGACATCCTTCCTGACCCTCAGATCCGCACTGAGCTCATGGCGCTCTCCGATTGGCCGACGATTCCGCAGGTGTTTGTCAAGGGTGAGCTCATCGGCGGTGCGGACATCACCGAGGAGCTGCT
>JANOGL010000201.1:0-2950 GCA_031405985.1 Acidobacteriota bacterium
GCCACGCAAAGATCGAGAACAACAGCACGTGCGTGAAAACGGTTTCGGGCATGATGTTAAAGATGCGTTGGACAAGGCCTTCGTAGGCTGCGTCGGCCGCCACGAACAAACCGCCGAATATGAGTATTAAAGGTGCGGCAATCGCCAGACCGCGCGCAGCTGCAAGCGCGTGTTTTCGCCAACCGGTCCGAGGCATGTTCGACCATTTTATGTCTGACGAAAGCAATATCGCGGGAGCGAAGGCGGCATTCAACGCCGACCAAACAAAGCCGACCACGTAATGAAACGCACCGGCAAGCTGCGCCGGCACCTTTATCCTCGGCAAAAATAATACGGATAAAATCGTGATTATCGCGAACGCGTCGGCAACCAACAATTCCTCCGCGTCGCGCCAAACATACATCGCCGCAAAGAAAATCTGCGCGCCGAATAACGCGATCGTATTCCGTGTCAATTGCTCAGGCGCGTGCCTCCGCAACAGTATTATCATCGCCGCCGCAAAGATCACGTTGAAGAGCAGCACGTTCAGCCCCCACGGAGTCTGCCGTAACAACACATCGCCCGCGACACCGATGATCACGGCAACCTGTAATATCTGTAAACCGATTTTTGTTCGCTTGTTCATTGTTAATAGTCTTTTGAGTTGCTGGTTATCATTTTATTCGTAGAGTTCGAACCGCCGTGCGTGCGTACACAATCGCTGTCATCAACGGCGTAAAACCCAAAAAGCCAATGAGCATGAACATTCCCAAAAGGCTAAATGGAAATAGAATCAGGCCTATTATTAGCGACGCAATCGCAGCAATAGATAAAACGATGCCGATCACAAGAGCGACTCCGCCCGACCGTTCGCCCCAAAGCATCCACGCCGTTTGTGACATTATTGCCGCATACGCGAGCACATATGCCGGCGTTTGGTATGGCCCGAGCAATGCGCTAGAGCTGGAACCCGTGTTCCACTCCCTGAAAATAAAAGGATCAAAGTAGAAACAAACCATCGGCAAAAATACGCCCATTAACCAATCGAATTTTCTCTGCTTTGCAGTAACGACGTCACCGAACTGCCGTCGCCAAAATTTGGGATTGCCTTCCGGCGGCTTTTCATAATTTTCTAAAGTCGGGATCGAGTTGCATTCTCTGACACTGTGCTCAACAGACGAAGTATCGTCGAGTTCTTCGAAGCAGTAGTAATATCGCTCGCCGGGTAAAGTACACGTTGCGTTCATAGACCTGCTATTAGCTTGCATCCTCGATCTCAGACCTCTATGTTCATTTGACGCCCCCGGCGACCGTTTGTTCCGCGAGTTTAAAGTAAACTCTTTTGTGCAAAATACTGTCTTCATCGTCGACGACCACGGATTCAATGTACTTGTCGACGCCGTAGCCTTCGGTTATGTCGAGACGCGGATTTTGAACGCCTTCGGGCAGATCGAAAACTATCTCTTTCTGAATCGTCTCACTGCCTTTGATGTCCTGATTTAATTCATCTGTTGCAGATGGCAGTAGCTTCATTGCGAGTGTAAACCGTGCCTTTTTCGTCGGTTAGAACAGCTTTCGGATCGATCAAACGAAAGGCAATCGCGGGATTCTTTGCGTTGCTAAAAACTTTTACGATCACGACGTAAAACTGACCGTTTGCCGTTAGCGAACCAATATTTTTTGAAGTCCGCACGCCCGTCACCTCGGTGTGCAGATGACAATCGAGATAAAAGCCACAAAACTCTTTCGGCTCGTTCATCGCAAGCGTCTTTTCTGTACTCGCCAGCGAAAAGCCAAACAGCATCGCCGCGTAAAACACAAACCAAACCGCTACACCGCAAAGCGTGAATTGCGTCAGCCAAGTCTTTTTAGTTACCAGCGAGATCGTCAGAAAAATCGCAGCAACAATCAGCCCGCCGATAGTCATTGCCATTAATAGTACGCCCATAAATTCCTCCAACTCTTAATCAATTCACCAATTCGGCATTCATCATTTTGAATTCTTCATTGCGCTAATCAGCGCTTCCATATGATTTAAATAGCGCGTCAGAGCGTCGCGGCCGTCGGTCGTGATCGCGTATTCCGTCAGCGGCACGCGGCCGTTGAACGATTTTTCGCAAGTGATGTAACCCGCGTCTTCGAGTCTGCGCGCGTGAACCGAGATGTTGCCGTCAGTCGTGCCAAGCAGCGTCTTTAGCTCAGTAAAACTTAGCTTTGCGTTTGCCGCGAGCGCGCTTGTTATGCCGAGACGCATGCGTTCGTGAATGACCTTATCGAAATTATTTGGCACGCTCTCGGCGACGCGCAATTCGCGTAGCGGCTCAATAACTTCGCTTTCTAATCTTGCAACTGCCTTTTTCATATCTGTTTCTATCTGTGTTATCTGTGGCTAAATTTCTTATCCGCCGTAACGACGTGCGATAATCGCTCCAAAAACGATGTGCAGGAGGCCAAAACTCGCCGCCATCATCAAGTTGGCATAGTTCGTCGGCAACGCAAACGCAACGGCGCCGAGCGCTATAAAGCACCAGCCCATCACCGGCACGACTCGCGCCGAGAATGCGCCGCCGCACGCGACCGCCGCGCCGTAACTGACAATGCAGACCGGTGCCATCTCGTAATAATGTCCGTAACGCCAGAGGCCGAGAACGACCACAACGCCCGCGAGCAACGGCGGTGCAAAGCTTAATGCGAATTTCCTCGCCGGCACGCTAAGTAGCGACTGGCCGCCGATCTTCGACTTTTGCCACATTGCAAGCAGGCCGATAAAGAACGCGAGAACTGCCTCGATCAACCAAACCGCGAGCGCATCGACGAGATAAACCTGTCGGTTCGCAACATAAGCCGCGACGACGGCTGTCGCGCCCATAAGCATTCCGCCATAACCGGGCACCGCAGTGAACGCCGTCGAGCGTTCCATCGTTTCGCGTATGTATTTGAGATTGTCGATGGCTCGATCGCTTAGATTTAC
>JANOGL010000213.1:0-16166 GCA_031405985.1 Acidobacteriota bacterium
TTCTTCGTCGATAACATCTTTAGATTTACTCAGGCCGGTTCCGAAGTATCCGCGTTGCTTGGCCGAATGCCGTCGGCAGTGGGCTATCAGCCGAATCTCGCGTCCGAAATGGGCGAGATGCAGGAGCGAATCACATCGACAAAGACCGGTGCAATCACGTCGATTCAGGCCGTTTACGTGCCTGCCGACGATTACACCGATCCGGCTCCGGCGACGACCTTTGCTCACCTCGACGCCGTTACGGCCCTGTCGCGACAGATCGTTGAGCTTGGAATTTACCCGGCGGTCGATCCGCTCGCGTCTAACTCGCGTATTCTCGATCCGCAGATCGTCGGCGATCTTCATTACGATACGGCGCAGGAAGTTAAGCGTATCTTGCAGCGTTACAAAGACTTACAGGACATCATCGCGATCCTCGGTCTCGACGAATTGAGCGAAGACGACAAACTGACCGTTGCCCGGGCACGTAAGATCCAACGCTTCTTCTCGCAGCCGTTTACCGTCGGCGAGCAGTTTACCGGTCTCAAGGGCGAGTACGTCAAGGTCGAAGACACGATCAAAGGCTTTCGCGAAATTCTTGACGGCAGCTGCGACGACATGCCCGAACAGGCGTTCTACATGGTCGGTACGCTCGAACAAGCCCGCGAAAAGGCCAAAAAGATGGCCGCTTCCGCTTAGCGGAACGCGGACGCCCTCGTCCGCAATGCGAGCGAAGCTCGTCGGCAATG
Organism: Acidobacteriota bacterium; assembly: GCA_031405985.1. Lineage (GTDB taxonomy): Bacteria > Acidobacteriota > Blastocatellia > Pyrinomonadales > Pyrinomonadaceae > OLB17. Next base: position 729 of record JANOGL010000213.1, read on the forward strand.
TTGAAACTGTTCTAAGGTAATCCGGCGGCGATACCGCCGTTGCGGACGAGGGCGTCCGCGTTCCAAATTATGCTTAAGCTGGAAATTATAACTCCCGAAAAACGAGTCCTCGACGCCGAGGTCGATTCCGTCACGGTTCCGACCGTGTCGGGCGAGGCCGGTCTTCTGACTAGTCACGCGCCGCTTGTGTCTGCGTTAAAGCCGGGAATTCTGACCTACACGACGAAGGGCGCAGCCGAAAAGCTCGTCGTCTCTGGCGGTTTTGTCGAGGTCAGCGGCGACAAGGTTGCGGTTCTCGTCGATACCGCGGAATCTGCCGACGAGATCGACGCCGCTGCCGCAAAACTAGCCCGAGAAGAGGCCGAAAAATCTCTCGCCGCTACCCAAACCTCCGCAATCGAAGACACCGAATCCACACGCGAAGCGATCGACCACGCGTCGGCTCGGCTCCAGCTCGCTTCAGGCAAATAAAAAGCAGCTTTTAGCCGCGAATTAACACGAATAGACACGGATTTATTTATTTGTGTCATTGGTGACATTCGTGGCTAATTCCCTTGTTTCACTCACTCTGTAATGCTAAACTTATCGCCACTATTACAGTTGCAAGTTTTTTGGAGAAGAGAGATATGTTAAATAAACGCCCTGCCGCGATGGTTTTGTTTACGGTCGCCCGCAATGATCGCAGGTTTTGTTTTTTCGGATTCGTTCAGTTTTACCCGGGCCACGCGATCAACTTCTGGTTGGAAATGCAGATTGCCAACCGAGATCCTGTTTTGCGCGAAGAGGGTAAAAAAATGCTTCATGGACCGTTCTCTGGTAGATAGAAATAAAAATAGCGTCTTTGGCGACATTTAGAAGCCGAAGACGCTATTTTTTCGTTGTTCTAGCTGAACGCTAGAGGGGCATTCCGGTGATCACGACACTCGTCTGATTGTTGCTCAGTATGGTTTCGGCACGTAGATAGGCCTCGCACTCAGGCGTATCTTCAAATCCGCCGGTACCTCCGAGAATGCTCAGATACGCGTCCGTTAGCCTCAGATCCTGCGAGTTCGCCCATCTGATATAACCTCCTGTTATCTTGCCATAAATCGAGCCGCGATACTGGCCTCCTTTGTAAATGGCGAGATTCCACTCGCCTCCCGAGATCTCGTTACCGTTGTCGTAATCGACGTCATTCAAAAAATCAAACGACACGGTCAGTAAAGTCGATGAAAAGCGGCTATCGCTGGAGTCGAGCACAAAGGTATTCCCCTGCGTTTCGGCGACGGTCGCGTCGTAGATACCGGCGCTAGTTTGTTTGCCGGCAAGGCTCATTTCAGCGTTGAGCTCCTTCACTTGAGCGAAAGCGGCTCCGGCCAGAAATGTCATTACAAGTAGGGATTGAACAAGTACTTTCATTTTAAATCTCCTTTCTATTGGGTAATTTGGCGGGGTCAATTGTCTAGAAAGAATTCCTGCCGACTGTCTGCACAGCAAATACTATGCCCAAAAATTAAACACTGCAAAACATTGTTTATCACCGAATCACCTGGTTGAGAATGACAATTATTGTCAGGTCAGAAGCTGTCATTGTGACAAATTAACCTTTTAACTGACTGATTTGCGTCAGAGAAGTCTGACGTTATTTCGCAAAGGCATCGGGGATCAAGTTCCCGGCTGTAGTCATCACTCGAACACCCACGCTTGTTTTGACATCACCTTCAAATTCCGTATACTTTTGCTAATTCGTTTTTATCCGGCAGAGTGCCGCATGCCTTCCCCTTTAGCCGCCTTCGAATGGCGTGTGCGAAAACTCGTAAGGTTATATCTTTCGTGAATTTAGATTGAATGAAGAACCATTCCCGTCGAGGTTAAAGTTATGTTGCAAAATCACCGTCCCGTTCGTTTCGTTGCCATTCTTTTCACGCTTCTTGTCATTAGTGCAAGTGTTTACAGCCAACGTTTTGGCGCGTCGCTAGATCAGGCACAGGAAGTGCCGCCGTCCGGCAGCGTCGGCGTAGGCTACGGCAATGTCGTCGTCAGTCCTGACGGCACGCAGATCACCGTGAACATGGGTTTCACCGGTCTCGGCACCGCAGCAAGCGCGGCGCACATCCACACCGGCGCTGTCGGCGTGAACGGCCCCGTGACATTCGGTCTTGCAGGCGTCCCTGCAGCGCCGAGCGGCGTAATTCCGCAACAAACTTTTGCTATCACTGCCGGACAACTTGCCGACCTGCTCGCCGGTAATATGTATTTCAACATTCACACCGGCGGCTTTCCCGGTGGTGAGATTCGCGGACAGATTCTTCCGCCTCTCTGCACGACGGCAATGGCTGTCGAAGTCCATGCAACCGCCGGAACAATGGGACCAACCGGCTATGCTTCGCTCAACGCGGCAACTACGGCAATCAACGCGGGAACACATCAGGGCGCCATCGACGCCGAGGTTTGCGCCAACACTACGGAAACGGTTTCCGCTTCGCTCAATTCCGGCACAATCGCACCGGCAGTTTATACTTCGGTCAATGTGTTTCCCATCGGCGCGGCGCGAACAGTCACCGGAAGCATCGTCGGAGCGATTATCAAGCTTAACGGCGCGGATAACGTAACTGTCGACGGACGCATTGGCGGAACGGGACGAAACTTAACCGTTTCCAATTCAAACACCTCAGCGGCAACGGCGGCGATTTGGCTAGCCAGCGTCGTTGCCGGTAACGGCGCTTCGAACAACATTATTCGCAATCTCGAAGTTGCCGCGGGCGTAACGCAGAACACGGCCACAACCGTTACACATGGCATCATCCAGACCGGCACGACGATTAGTTTGACTTCTACCGACGGCAACGACAACGACAATAACCAGATTATCTTTAACCGAGTTACCCGCGCGCGTCATGCCATTTCGTCTCGCGGCGTAACGACCAATAACAATATTAGCCCGATTGTTACCGACAACATCGTCGGTCCGACCAGCTTTGGCGTGGACGAGATCGGGCAGTCTGGTATCTATATGCAAGCCGATACCGGCGCAGTTGTTTCGCGTAATACTGTTCAGTTTGTCGGCGGTGATTTAGCCAATACGACCGCCGGTGCCGATCGGTGCGGTATTTGTATAGGTACAAACGCTTGGTCTGCTACCACAACCACGGCAATTACATCAGGCGACTATACGGTAACGAGAAACGTCATTCACGATGTTATTGAAGAACGAACCTTCTCCGCAATGGGTATTGTGCTTGGCACAACGCGCAGCGGCGTGGCTACCAACAACCTGATTGCCAACAACTTTATCTACACCATTCGCGCTAACGGCACGGGTGGTGACCAAGTTGCCGGCATCGGTGTTGCCGCCGGGCATACAGACAGTATCGTGAATAATTCCATCAGCATTACAGGAGATCAGGATCCGGGTGCTGCAGGAGCTACTACCCAATACGGAAACGGAATTCGCATTCCCGGGGCGAACGGCACAAATAACGTCAATTTTACCGTGATGAATAACAGCATCTATATGGATGCCAGCAGTTCAAGCACGGCGGCTAATCGTTATTATGCGATTACGCTGAACTCCGCCGCTTATGTTTTTGGCACGGGCGGTTTGAACTTTAACAATTACTATATCAATCCTGCCAATACCCAACTGCAAACAGGCGGTTTATCGACCACCACAGGCTCAACCACGACAACTCAGTTTGCTACTTTGGCTTTGTGGCAAGCGGCTTTGACCGCGCCTCAAGATGCCGCCTCGATTCAGGCAAACCCGCTTCATGCTTCTCCGACAGCAGATTTGCATCTTACCGGAGCATCGCCGAATATCAACGTCGGCACGACCATTGCGGCGGTAACGGTTGATATTGACAACGAAGCACGTCCGAACGGTCCGGCCTACGACATCGGTGCGGATGAGTTTTATCCATCGCCGGGCGTCTTGCAACTCAGTTCGACATCCTACGGCGGCAACGAAGGCACAACGCTGGTGGCAACCGTCAATCGCGTGATGGGTAGTTCGGGAATTGTCGGCGCGACATATACTTTGACCGATGGTTCGGGAACGGGCGGCGCGGCTTGCGGCGTCGGCGTTGACTATGTAAATCCGGGTCCGACGCTTTTGAGTTTCGGCGACTCGGTTACGAGCCAGCCGATCAACGTCACTCTTTGCACAGATGCGGTTACCGACCCTGCCGAAACATTTACAATCACGCTTTCGCTGCCGACAGGCGGCGCGACATTAGGTTCACCAACCGTGGCAACCGCAACAATTACCGACGTTCCACCGCCGTTTAACGGAACCTACACCGTCGGCACGGGCGGCAACTATCCGTCGCTGACAAATACCGGCGGCATCTTTGAGGCGATCAACCTCGCCGGAGCGACCGGCAATGTCACGATTGAGATCCTCAATAACCTTTCGGGCGAGCTCGGAACGCATGCTCTGAATCAGGTCGCAGGTGGTTTCAGCACGACGATGTATCCGTGCAGCAACCCGATCGCGATCACTGGCAGCAACACCGGTGCTCTGATCAGGTTGAACGGTGCGGATTTTGTCACGATCAATGGTGACTCGAATGCTTGCAGCCCTCCGGCAGTTGTCGGCGGAACAGCGGCTTCGCGTCATTTGACGATCCAGAACACAAACACCGGCACATCGGCGGTGGTGATCTCGGTTGGTTCAAACGCCACAAACGGCGCGCAGAACAATACGATTCAAAACGTCAGGGTTCTCGGACAAGACCCGTTAACGAGCCTGTTAGGTATTTCGCTCGGCGGCGCGACACCGGGAACAGTCGCTACGGGACCGAATAACAACAACCGCGTTGAGAACTGTCTTGTCGGACGAGCCCTATTTGGTATCTATTCGGCTGGCTTAAGCGCGGCAAGCCCGAACACCGGAACAGTCATTACGATGAATGAGACTTCGGCTGTTGCGGGTGACCGCATCCGCCGGGTGGGTATCCTTGTCTTTTTCGAAAATGGCGTTCAAATTACCGAAAACAGTATCAATGGCGTTTCGACCAATGAATCTGCAGACGGTATTGGTATCGGTGTAGGAACTCAGGGTATTGATACGACGAATACGACTTCGGGCGGTGTCATCAATGCGTTGGTTGAAAGAAACAAAATCAACGGCGTTGCGAGTCTTAGCATTGTCGGTTTCTCGGCGGCGGGTATCACGGTTGCCGGAGGAACGGGCGGAGCGAATACTATTCGGAACAACATGATAACCGGCGTAACATCTCCGGCAACTTCGCCTGACATTGTCGCGGGTATCTATGTTGTCGGTGCAACCGGCTCAAGCACGCGGCTCTATCACAACTCGATCGCTAATACCGGCGACCGAGGAGTTGTTGCTGGGCAAACGCCGAGTTATGGCGTCGCGATCACCGGAACCGATCCAACAGTTGAAATGAAGAATAATATCTTCTACACGACGCAAATCGCTTCGGGCGGCGGTGTCAATGCCGAGAGCTACACGATCGGTATGGTGACAACTACCTTTGTCAATCTCGACTCGAATTACAACGATTTCTTTTCGAGCGGTGCAAACGCTGGGTTCTTCCGCAGCGGTTCGTTGGGTTCGGCGGCAGGAACGGATTACGGTACGTTGGCAGCTTGGCAAACGGCTGTTAGTGATGATGCAAACTCGCAAGAGGTCGATCCGGTGTTTGTTAATCCGGTGAACGATCTTCACCTCGAGTTCAATCTCACGGCACCTGACACTCCGCTTATCGGTGACGGCTTGACCGGATTTGCAGGTGTTGACTACGACAACGATCCGCGGCCGGCGACGGCGCCTGAGATCGGTGCGGACGAACTTGTCCAGTCGGCTACAGGAGTCTTCCCGGCGGGCATTTTCTACAATGCGATCGCCGCACCGGACGATCAGATGTCTGGCAGCGTTACGATAACCAATTCGATCACGCTCAACGGCATTCTGAACACGGGCAACTTCAACACGCTTACGCTGGGTTGCAACGCTGCTTTCTTGAATGCAGGCGGCGGAAATTACGTCGTCGGCACGGTCAACAAGCAATACTGCACCACCGGAGCGTTCGTCTATCCGGTCGGCACAACGCCGGATAATGCGTTGACTGGTCGCAAAGGTGAAGAAAATGGCGTTGGCAGTACGCCGGAATACACGCCTGTCACGGTAAACGTCACGGCTGGAACATTCCCGGCGTTCCTGTCGGCGAGGGTGTTTGATGGGACGCTGATCGGCTTTGACCCGGCAAACTCGCTGTCGAGAAACTGGGAACTGAACGAGCTTGGCGATTTAACGGCCGACCTGTCGTTCACCTATCTGGACGGAGCGATAACTGACATAAACGGAACCGAGGCGAATTACATCGTTTACCGTCGCAACGCCAACGGCACGACCGACCCGATGTGTCTCGCCGCTTGCGTGGATACGGGGTTGAATATCCTCGGACCGGCAATCGGTGTGACGCAGTTCTCACGCTGGTCGGGTGCGGCGCTCGCGCCGACGGCTGCGGGTGTGGATGTCGGGGGACGCGTGTTGGTCCCGGGCGGCGGAGGTTTGAGAAACGCGATTGTGACGTTAACAGACTCACGCGGTGTTACGCGAACCTCTCGCTCGTCGAGCTTTGGCAATTACAGGTTCGAGGACGTCAGAGTCGGCGAAACCTACATTCTGGCCGTGAACTCTAAGCGGTACACCTTTACGCCGCGGACGATCCAGGTCCTTGATGAGGTAACCGGACTCGATATAACCGCGGACGGAGAGCAGTGATATTCGCATTAGCGTAAAATTTTGGGCGGCCATGATTGGCCGCCCTTTTTCTTTACGGGCGACGGGCTCCTTGCGAACTTATCTCGCGGCACCTACCAAAGGGCGCGAAAAACTCCACACCTCATGCCATCGAACGCCCTATTTACGGGCTATTCTTCACGGCATAGGTCTTGCACCACCCCGAGACAAGGACTGCCATTGGGCCAAACAAAGCTACCGGAGTGTGTTAAATAAGCGAGCCTAATTCATGCGAGCAGTGATGGTGTTACCTAATGGCGTGGTTATCACGCCGCGAATTGCTACCGTTAGCCCTTCGGACCGGTGCGAAAGAAAAATGGCTGGAGGTTTCATGATCCGTAAAAGGAATTATCTTATATTATTGGCGTTTATCGTCGTTTCGGTTTTCGATGTGTTTGGTCAGTCGAGAACGATCTCGGGCCGGGTTGAGGACGCGGCGCAGGCACCGATATTCGGGGCAGTCGTCGTCCTGAGAAACACAAAAACCGGACTCGAGCGGATAACAAATACGAACGACGGCGGACGTTTTTCTTTTGAGGGAGTCGATGACCCGTCGAATTACGAATTAATAGCGCGTTCGAGTGGTTTTGGACGTGTTGTCAAACCGTTATCATCGGCGGACGTTGACGTCGTTTTGACGCTAAACCCGACGACGATCAGCGAACAAGTTACGGTCACGGCGACGCGAACCGAGATCTCGACGGACGACACGGCGGTGCCGGTCAGCGTGATAGGCCGCGAAGAGATCAACCGGCGCAACGTTAATACGATCGGTGACCTGTTTCGGTCTCTGCCGGGGACATCGAGTACAAACGAAGGTTCGTTTCAGGTGCGGCCGCGTATTCGCGGGCTTGAGAGCAATCGCGTTCTCATTCTTGTCGATGGCGAACGGCTTAATAATAGTCGAACATCGGCACAGTCGGGTATCGAGCCCGGCCTGGTCGAGACATCGCAGATCGAATCTGTCGAGGTGGTGCGCGGCAGCGGTTCGGTGCTGTATGGCACAGACGCTCTCGCCGGCACGATCAATATCATCACCCGCGACACGCCGGCTCGACGCGACAATGGTTTTCGTTTCGGCGGCTTATTTAATAACTATTTCAGCTCGAACGGCGGGGGAAGACGAGGAAATGTTGAGGTTAACGGCTCGGGAAATTTGTTCGCATTTCGCGTAAGCCGGTCCCTCGAACGATTTAACAACTACTCTGTAGGCAAAGCCAATGCGACAGATATTTCGCGTTTGCGGCTCGATGACGTAATGATCACGGACGCGGGCGAAGTGCTCAATTCGCAGTCGCACGGCGGTAACAGTCAGGCGACGCTTCGTTTTTTTCTAAATGACACCAACACGTTTAAATTGAATTACGAGCGTCGTCGAGCGTCCAATATCGGTTCGTCCGGCCTCGCCGGAGCAAATACAGGCGTTGCCGGATTGGTTGGCGTATTTAACGGGTTCTTTCCGTTCAGCAATCGCGACCGGTTTAATGTTCGATATGACGTCGCGGCATTGACCAACAATCTGCAGCGCGTAACGGGAAAGGCCTTTTATCAAATGCAGTACCGCAACTTTTCAAACATCTTAACCGTCCCAAGTGCACCGCCTTTTTTCGCGGGCATGTATCAGTTTAGCGAGACGATTACGGATACGAAAACTACCGGATTTGATCTCCAAACCGACTGGGTTTTCGGGCGTCACAACGTCATTGCCGGAACGAGTTTCTTTAGAGATAGTAACTCCGATCGGCGTTTGACGATCACCTCGACAACGCCGTTCTCAACAAATCGCACAGTTCGTAATTCGCGCAGCGTGCCTGATGCGAGCCTTTCGAATATCGCGTTCTTTGCTCAGGATGATTACCGCGTAACTGGCCGTTTGCGCCTCACGGGCGGATTTCGGTTCGACAGATTCAGGACGGCGTCCAGGCATACGACTAATTTTGGCATCGATCCACGTCTGACGCCCGCTCAGGTTGCCGAGCTGGGATTGACGGGACTGGCCGACGGACTGAGCGTCACAAACTCTGCCTATACCGGCGATTTCGGAGTGGTGTTTGTTCTGACTGATAAGATAAACCTCTCGGCACGAATCGGACGTTCATTCCGGACGCCGAATATCTCGGAGCGTTTCTTTACCGACGCCGCGTCGGCAGAGGGATTTCTTGTCGGTAACCCTGCGCTTGTACCTGAAAGCGGAATTAATTTTGACACGAGCGTTAAGTATAATGCGAACCACTTTAGGGGTTCGGCGACCTATTTCAACAACTATTTCAAGAACTTTCTTGGTACCCAGTTTACCGGCATTCGCATTCCTCAGGGGCCTGGACGATTCTTAGACGTTTACCAAACTCGTAACGTAAGAAAGGCGAGGATACAGGGATTCGAGGCTGAACTTGAAACGCCGTTTAAGATCAGTTTGGGTTACCTGACGCCTTACGGTAACGTCAGCTATCTGCGTGGCGACAATCTGGACGCAACGACACCGGCGGACAGGCCGCTCGATTTCATCAGTCCGCTGCGCTCTAACGTCGGCTTCCGGTGGCAAAACTTTGGCAAGAGCTACTATTTTGACTACAACGCGCGGATCGCGGCAAAACAGAACCGGCTTTCACAGGGCTATTTGATACCGGTTAATGATGGGCCGGAACCAGGTTTTGTTACGCATAACATTTCGGGAGGTTATTTGTTCAAAAGGGAACGCCACAATATCAGCATAAATGCCGGTGTTTCCAATTTATTTAATCGCTTTTACAGCGAGCAGTTTACTTTTGCGCCGGCGCGCGGCCGTTCGTTTACGATCGGCACGACGTGGGAAATAAAGTAACCACGAAAGCAGCTGAAATCAAAATACGCCGAACGCGGCGTTTGAAAATGTGCCGGTCAACTTATTGCCGTCAATCGCTCTATCCATCTTGAAGTCGACTGGATGGCCCTGAATGTCGGTGCGTAAAACGCCGGTAAACGAAGTTCCGCTTAATTTTCCTCCGTCTATTTTGCCATTACCTAAATGCGAAAGGGCGCCGCCCGTAAAATCCGAGCCGGACTGTTTCAATTCGACCGAGATGTCTATCAATTGTCCACCCGCATCAGCGACTAGGGTCCATTTGCCGGAAATGTCGGCGCCCGGAGCCATTCTAGCTATATCTCGCTCACCTTAACATAATCCCGCTCTCTCGCCTTCCCGCGCTCTCGCCCTCTCTCCGTCCCGCGCTCCGGCCCTCCCTCTCGCAGTCTCACCGTCTCACTGCCGCACCCTCGCTCTTCCCTTGACTTTCCCTCCAAAGAGCATATAATTCGCCCGATTAGTTAAGTTTGAATCAAATTTAGGCCGAAGCAATTTGTGCGCAAAGCATTTTCCCTACCGCTTTGCCGCGATAGTCTGCATATCTGCTTTTTTTGACCGCAAAGCTGCAAAAATTATTTTAGGAGCACGCCCCAATTGGGTATATTGTTATGTCACTTCGCCAAAGATCGTCACGTGTCTTCGTCAGCCGTTTCGCACTGATCGCGATCATCGGCGGAATGTTGCTAAGCTTCGCCGGAGCCGCGACGAATGCGGCGAATTTTTCGCTGGTCGATTCGGTGCGCAATTTTTTCGGTTATCGGACAGCGGCTCCAAATAGTGAGGCTCCGAATACGGTGGAGCCACGTTTTGCGAATCCAACGTCAGCGGTTTTCATTAACGAGATTCTCTACGACATTACTGGCGCTGACGCCGGCGAGTTTGTCGAGGTGGCCGCACCCGCCGGCACGAACATGGCGAACTACTCCATCGTGCTTTACAACGGGTCGGGGGGCTCCGTCTACGACACCGATGCCTTGGCGGGCACGACCACTGACCAGGGGAGCGGGTACGGGACTGCTTCGATTTCTTATCCGTCAAACGGGATTCAAGACGGGCCGCCCGACGGCATTGCTCTCATAAACACGTCCACGAACACGCTGGTGCAGTTCCTATGCTACGAGGGCACTTTCGTTGGCGTGGGCGGCCTGGCGAATGGTGTAACGTGCACCGACATCGGCGTTTCGCAGCCCGGCACCAACGCTGCTGGGACTTCACTCCAGCTGCACGGCAGCGGCACTACCTACGGTGACTTTACATGGAATGCAACGTCGATCGTCCACACGCAGGACGCGGTCAATACCGGGCAAACTTTCACGGGCGGTCACACATTTACATCTACAAAAGCAAACAACGATGAAATAACCATCGCGGCAATTGAGGTGCGAAATAGCACTAACGTAGTTGATTTTTCGTGGATTGAGCGACTCACCAGCCCATCGTTAAGTGCAGATGTTACGACAACCAGAGATGCGGTATTGATAGCTTTGTGGTTTGGGGACGGTGGTATAGGTACTGTTCATAGTGCGACTCCTAACAACGGGTTTACGAAGATTGAGGAACTTACGCTGGATGCGTCCATTGTTCAATTATCAGTTGCCACAAAGAGCGTAGGTCCTGGCACTCACAACGTAACATGGACATCGGCCTCAGGCGAAGGCGCTCAACTCTGGCTGATAGCGATAGAGGATACAGTGAATTCTGAAACTCCTGTCTTGGGAGTGCATCGTCTGGATTATGTTGAAGATGGGAACGGTGGAACGTCAATCACAACTAGGGGAATCGCTACTGACAATTCACAGGGCAGCGTTTTAATTGTTACAACTGGTCGTGGCGTATTAAATGCTTCTCAAGTATTCTCAGATAGCGAAAATCATACGTGGGTTCAAGTTGGAACCGCTCACACTTACACAAATTACCCTACATCAGGAACAGAAGTATGGAAAGCTATATCCAGTAACGTGTCGGTCAGTCCGGATACGTCGATAACGGCGAATCCGCCGAATCCGTCGAATGATTCGACACCTACGTTCTCATTCACCGGAACGACCACGCAACCGCGGGTAATAGCGGGCTTCGAGTGCAAAGTCGATGCGGATGCTTTCGCGGCGTGTACATCGCCGCATACGACGGCCAGTCTTGCGGACGGCTTGCACACCTTCCAGGTCCGCGCCGTCGACAACTTTGGCACACGCGATCCGACACCGGCCAGCCACATGTGGACAGTCGATACAGTAGCTCCGGTGCTCACATATACGCCGATCCCGAATACGACTTCGACGATGAATCCGACATTGCCTGTGACGATCACTGATGCTGTCGGGGTGACCGGCGCAACGATCTTTTGGCGCATCGATGGCGGTGTAGGCCCTATCGGAGCATTCTCTTCAAGTGCTTGCATGTTGTCGAGCGGTAACGCCCAGAATGGAGTATGGAATTGTACAATCGGCGGAATGCTTACCAATCCGTCGCCGATCGCATACTACGTGACGGCACAGGATGCCGCCATGAATACGGGTTCGAATCCGGGAGCGGGAGCGATGGCGCCTAATTTGTTCACGATCGGAGCGGCAGTGGTTCCGGCTGGAACATACACTAACCTTTCACTCTCGTACGGCTCGACAATTGGAGGAGGCATGGCGCTGCTTGGTGGTGGAAACGTCATGGTGGTTAATGTTCTGACACTCGGCGGTATCGTAAGTACGGGAGCTAACACATTAACGCTCGGCTGCGCTGCGACGGTCACGGGTGCGGGCGGCGGAAACTACGTGGTTGGAACAGTTAACAAGGAATACTGCGGAACCGGAACATTTGTCTATCCGGTCGGCACGATGCCCGATAACTTGAGTCCGAACGGCGTTGGTAATCCGCCGGAGTACACGCCGGTGACTGTAAACGTCACTTCCGGAGAATTCCCGTCGTACCTGTCGGTAAGAGCGTTCGATGGGACGCTGATCGGCTTTGACCCGGCGAACTCGCTGTCCAGAAACTGGGAACTCGAGGAACTCGGTGACATCACGGCCGATCTGTCGTTCACATATCTGGACGGAGCGATAACTGACATAAACGGAACCGAGGCGAATTACATTGTTTACAGACGTAACAGCAACGGCACGACCGATCCGATGTGTCTCATCGCTTGTGTCGATACAATCAACAACATACTCGGACCGGTAACCGGCGTGACGCAGTTCTCACGCTGGTCGGGTGCGGCGCTCGTGCCGACGGCTGCGGGTGTGGATGTCGCGGGACGCGTGTTGGTCCCGGGCGGCGGAGGTTTGAGAAACGCGATTGTGACGTTAACAGACTCACGCGGTGTTACGCGAACCTCTCGCTCGTCAAGCTTTGGCAACTACAGGTTCGAGGACGTCAGGGTAGGCGAAACCTACATTCTGGCCGTGAACTCTAAGCGGTACGTCTTTACTCCGCGGACGATCCAGGTCCTTGATGAGGTAACCGGACTCGATATAACCGCGGACGGCGAGCAGTAATATTCGCATTAGCGTAAAATTTTGGGCGGCCATGATGGGCCGCCCTTTTTGTTGACCGAGATAAGGCAATAAGAATTTTAACCACGAAATACGCCAAAAGAAATGTTTTATTTTCGCACTTTTTGCGTATTTAGCGGTCAAAATTTGGGTTTAATTCCAAGCTTCGTCACGCCAACGGCGCTTGCGGTAGCTTTTCTCCGACCAGAAGTCCTTTATGAGAGTTATGGCGTGTGTCTCGCCCGTTGGCTTCAGCACAGTCACGACATCGAACCGATAAGGCATTTCCATCAAGTTAAAAAATCGGCGGTAAATTTTTGAAGTGCGTGTTATCTGTCGTTGCTTTCGATGATCGACTGCTGTGATAACTGGCGTGAACGCCTCCGACCGTCGCGTCTTTACCTCGACAAAACACAAAGTCTCGCCATCCAGCGCAATAATGTCGATCTCGCCCGTGACGGCAACACCTTTGCCATTACGGCCGACCGGAACTTTGAAATTTGTAACGACGACGCGATAACCGTTTTTGATGAGATGCTCTGCAGCTAGCTGTTCGCCGCGCTCGCCGAGCGAACTTGTGCCCGACGCCCGCGTGCCGTTATTCTGTTCAATGATCGACAATACATCCGACATTTCTTTTTAGAATCTTATGAACCGTAACTATATCAAACTCGCCGTCGCCTTGGCAGCGTTCGCGACGGCCGTCACCGCTCAAACTCCGGTGCCGACGCCGACCGCGACGCCCTTTGTGGCACCGCCACTGCCCAAGGTCGTCCAGGTCGAACGTCCAAACGTAATGTCATTCGACCCGCAGAAGCTGCCGCCGCCTTTTCAAACCGAAAGCGCAAGACGGCCGTCGCGCGTAATTCCGCAGCCTGAGAACGCGAAACTAATGGTGCCAAAAGGGTTTAAGGTCAACGTCTTTGCCGAGGGCGATTTTCGCTATCCGCGCTGGATGGCGCTCGCGCCAAACGGCGATGTGTTCGTCGCGGATTCCCGCGCAAACGCCGTGATCGTGCTGCGCGACACTAATAAAGACGGCAAGGCCGATCAGCGTTTTGTGTTCTCTGATAAGCTTGCGCAGCCGTTTGGCATGGCCTTTCATAAAGACTGGTTTTACGTGGCTAATACCGACTCGATCGTCCGCTTCAAATACAAGAGCGGACAGACCACGGCGATAGGCGCGCCGGAAAAAATCGTCGAACTGACGGCCGGTGGTTATAACCAGCATTGGACGCGGAACATCTTGTTTTCGCCGGACGGCAAAAAGATGTTCGTCTCAATCGGCTCGGCGACAAACGTCGATGTCGAGGCCGACCCGCGGCGGGCGGCGATCTCGGTTTACGACCCGGAAGGCAAAAATCACAAGATCTACGCGGGCGGCCTCCGCAATCCGATCGGCCTCGCGTGGAACCCAAAAACCGGTGAACTCTGGACAGCCGTCAACGAACGCGACGGACTCGGCGACGATCTCGTCCCGGACTATGCGACGAGCGTAAAAGAAGGCGGATTTTACGGGTGGCCGTACTCATACCTTGGCAAGAATCGCGACCCGAGAAGGAAAGAAGAAACGGATCTGGTTGACAGGACGATCGTTCCGGACGTGATCTTCCAATCGCACGTTGCGGCGCTCGGCATACAGTTTTACAAGGGAAAGATGTTCCCTAAAGAATATCAGGGTGACGCCTTTGTCGCGTTTCACGGATCGTGGAACCGTTCAAAGCTCTCCGGTTACACCGTCGTTCGGCTACCTTTTGATTCCAAGGGGAAACTTGAAGGAAACCGGTATGAGAATTTCGTCTCCGGCTGGCTGCCGGACGAGAATTCAAACGAAGTCTGGGGCCGCCCCGTCGGCCTTCTCGTCGCTGCCGATGGCTCGCTACTCATCACGGACGACGGCGGGAGAAAGATCTGGCGGGTGAGTTATGGAAAATAGTAATGGAAAATAAAAATGCTAAAGAGGTTCCGCTACCTATGGTACGGAATTCGGCCTGCTATTTCTTGTCAAGTTTCTCTCGTTCCGATCCGTAGGGAACCTCGTACGTGATATCACCGATGGTAAACGAAAGAATCGCACCCGGGGCGAATTTCTCTTGTTTAAAGAAAACGAGGCCACCAATAATGTCGTTCTTAAACAAAGTATGAGCTTTTAGAGCATGGTCTTGTAGATGAAGGCTTTTTGCCCTATTCTCTTCTTTATCTTGTTCGTTCTTCAAACGCGCGCGTTCGCGGGCATCATAATCCGGGGTCGTAATCACGGTCCTCGATTCACCGGTGATGTTTCCGGAAGCCGAATTACCCTTATTGTCGACGACTCCGACCCGACCGGAGAATATAGACTGTGCGTTGACAGAATTCTGTGC
>JANOGL010000226.1:0-4992 GCA_031405985.1 Acidobacteriota bacterium
GGCTGAACTGCGAAGATGGCGATCATAATGCCAGCGATCGCACCGCCGGCGATGTAGCCGGACGCGAGCAGGACGCCGTGCGATTTGTCGGTCTCGGCGACGATCTGTTCTTCAGTGAGGTTCTGAGCGGCAAGTTTGCGCTTTAGATAAACGTCGACGATCTTTCGCACCATGCCGCCGAAAAAGATCGGCATCGACGTCGCGATCGGCAGATACAAACCGACGGCGAAAGCGAGTGACGGCACCCCGACGATCTCGAGCATTATCGCGATCATCGCGCCGATGAGCACGAGTCCCCACGGCAGATCCTGGCCGAGCACGCCCTTGATGATATAGCTCATCAGCGTAGCTTTCGGTGCGTCGTAACGTGTCAGCTTGTTGCCGTTCTCGTCTTCTTTGACGACGCCGTTAATCGCAGGATCGACGAGGTAAACAGGCTGTCCTTGATTGTTTACAAGATACTTGCCGATCTGACCTGCGGCAGGATCGGTGTTTTGCCAGACGCGATATTGAGCCGTGTCGGACATGTATTGCCCTGTATGGACCTGTTCGCTTTTAAGCTTGCCGCCATCGCGAAAGAGCTTGTCCTCAGACACAGTAAAACTCGGAGCAAATTGCTTTGCATCGACTTTCTGATAAAAAGTGCCACCAGTATTTAGATAAAGCAGTAGCGGACCCAAAACGAGTGCCGATGCGAGCGCTCCGACGAGGATCGCGATCTGCTGTCGCCGTGGAGTTCCGCCGACGAGGAAACCGGTCTTCAAATCCTGCGATGTCGTGCCGCCGTTCGACGCGGCGATGCAGACGATGCCGCCAATCGAGAGCGCCGTTACAAAATACGGGTCGCTGGCCGTCCAACCAAGCGCCAAAAACACGAGACAGGTGAACAACAGAGTGGCGACGGTCATTCCAGAGATCGGGTTTGACGACGAACCCACTTCGCCCGTGAGCCGCGACGAAACCGTCACAAAAAGGAAGCCGAGAATCAGAACGAGCACTGCGCCGATGATCGAAACTATCGGGTCATCAGCTATAAACAGCCCCAGCGATGGCGAAAGCATGATCGCCGCGAGCAGAACGATCATGCCGATGACGACGTATTTCATCGACAGGTCCTGATCGGTGCGTTCGGTGCCGTTGGCACTATTGCTGCCACGAAGGTCGGCGAGACCGGACTTTAGCCCGTGCCAAATTGTCGGCATCGACCGAGCGAGCGAGATGATTCCCGCCGCGGTCACGGCACCGGCGCCGATATACAAAATGTACTCGCCACGAATCTGCCCCGGTGACATTTCGGAGATCTTTTTACCGACCGCCGGTGCGAGCGGACCCGACAGAGCGTCGCCAAAAAATTTGATCAGCGGGATCAAGATCAGATACGACAAAACGCCGCCGCCGAGCATGATCGCCGAAATATACGGCCCGATAATATAGCCGACACCGAGCAGAGCGGGATTGTTTTCGAGATGAACGGAGCCGCCCTTGAGCACGTTGTCGGGCAGGTCTTTGCCGGGCTCGGGGTTCCACGCCGAGAAAACGTCCATCACCGATTTGTAAATAAAGCCAAGCCCAAAGCCCGTCGCGATGATCTTGCCGCGATGCAAAACTTCTTCGTCACTAGCCGCATCGCTACCAGCCTGATGAGCCGCGTCACGAGATTCTTTTGACGCACCGGCGATCAGCACTTGCGCGCACGCCGTGCCTTCGGGATATTTGAGCAGACCGTGTTGGTCTTTTATCAGCGCGCGTCTGAGCGGGATCATCATCAAAATTCCAAGCAGACCGCCGAGCACGGCAACCAGCGTTACGCGCCAGATATCGAGATCGAAGCCGAGAATAAGGATCGCCGGCATCGTAACGCCGACGCCAAACGCGATAGATTCGCCGGCGCTTCCGGCCGTTTGCATGACGTTCGATTCGAGGATCGTCGCGTCACGCGCACCCATCTTCGAGAGCAGACGAAACAGCGTAATCGCAATCACCGCAACCGGGATCGACGCCGAGACCGTCAGCCCTGTCTTTAGCACCAGATACAGCGACGACGCGCCAAAGATGATGCCAAGCAGCGTGCCGACAAAAAGCGGGAAAATCGTTAGCTCACGCAGGCTGGTAACGCTCGACGGAATGTATGGACGAAAATTTTCGAGAAACGGATTCTTCATATCGAGAAACGGCTCCTTCTAGTTTGGACTTCTGTCAGGGGAAAGCTGATGCAAGGAATTTACACCGCATTTGCTTTTCAATCAACCGCTGCAACGAGAGATTTCACCGCAGAGACGCTGAGACGCTGAGAAAACCAATGGCTGTTGAATGACGTTTTGCGATCTGTGATAAATTACAGGCATCCGATTTGAGGTCAATATCATGAATTTTATCTCTAAATTCTCTGCTTTCTTACGTCTCTGCGGTTTAATATTTTTTGCAGCTGTCAGCCTGTCGGCACAAACGATCCCGGCGCCAAAGGACACGCTCGGCTTTACGCCCGGCGATGACCGAAAGCTCGCGAGCTGGGCGCAGGTTGTCGATTATTTTAAGAAGCTGGACGCGGCCAGCGACCGCATGATGTTTCAAGAGATCGGCAAAACGACGATGGGCGCGCCGTTTGTTTATGCAACGATCTCGTCGCCCGAAAATCTGCGACAACTAAAACGTTACGAGCAGATCAACGCCAAACTCGCCGACCCGCGAAAACTCGGAACGCGGACGCCCTCGTCCGCATCTTCGGCAGCCGCGAAAAAGCTTATCGCTCAAGGCAAAACCATCGTCCTCATCACGTGCGGAATCCATTCGACCGAGGTCGGCTCGACGCTCTCAAGCATGCTCATCGCACACCGCCTTGCGAGCAGCAACGAGCCTGAGATCAAGAAGATCCTCGACAACACGATCATCCTGCTCGTTCCGTCTCTAAATCCCGACGGCGTTGATATCGTCAAAAACTGGTACGACAAAACGCTCGGCACGCCGTTCGAAGGCACCGAGCCGCCCGAGCTCTATCACAAGTACGTGGGCCACGATAACAACCGCGACTGGTACGCCTTTACGCAGGTCGAGACGCAGCTCACGGTCGATAAAATTCACAACGTCTGGCACCCGCAGATCGTCCACGACATCCACCAGCAGGGCCAGAACGGCTCGCGGCTTTTCCTGCCGCCGTACATGCAGCCGGTCGAACCCAACGTGCCGAAACAGATCGTCGAAGGCTACACCGAGCTCGGCAACGCCATAGCCGCCGACCTGCGCGGCAAAGGTTTCCAAGGCATTACGACCAACTCGACCTACGACGCGTGGACACCAGCGCGCGCGTATTCGCACTATCACGGCGGCGTGCGCATCCTGAGCGAAACGGCGTCGGCAAAGCTCGCAACGCCGGTGAATATCAAATTCGAAAATCTGCGTGCCGGCTCCGACGATGGCTACGACCCAAAGGTCGAGTCGTCAAACTTCGGCCCCGTCTGGCGCGGCGGCGAATGGAAACTCCGCAACATCACCGACACCATGACCACCGCCGCATTCAGCTTGCTAAACCACGCGGCGGACAAGCGGGAAAGTTGGCTGTCGAGATTTTATGAAATCGGGAAAGAAGCGGTAAGGCCAAGGAAGGACGGCGAGTTGGTCGCGTTTGCATTACCATTTGATATTAAGAGTTACGATAGACGAGAGGCAGATATTAGAAGTCCAGATAAGTCTTCAATTGAGGATACGCAACTCGACCTCATTTCACGTCGTGAGAAACTAATTGAGTTGCTTGACAGAGCTGGAATAGAGGTTGAATCCCCTGGCTCGCTTCGCATCGGATCGAAAATCTATCCGAAAGGAACAGCAGTAGTTAAGCTTGCACAACCTTATGGTGCTTTTGCGAAAGCTTTATTCGAGCGACAAGCATACCCAGACCTCAAAGACACCACTGGAAATCCTATAATACCTTACGATGTTACAGCGCATACTTTACCAATGTTAATGGGCGTCGATGTAGAAGAGGTCCGTCAAACTTTTAGACTTCCTAACACTACTGCTGGCCGTGGCGGTGGCTACGGACATGGCTGTAGTCACCCGCCTACTTATCTAACTTTCAAATCCACTGTACCGTCTATGGACGAAGGTTGGACTCGATGGGTGTTTGAGGAATTTCGAAGCGGTTGCGGCGATTACGAAAGCGTTTCTCTGGCGCAAATAAGAACCGAGAGAATAGATTACGCGCAGGCTATAGTCTTCCCCGACCAATCCCCCAACCAGATCCTCAACGGCTATGCAAAAGGCGCGATGCCGGATGAGTATACGGGCGGCGTCGGACGGGAAGGCGCCCAGAACCTGAAGAAATTTGTCGAGGCCGGCGGGACGCTCGTCTTTCTAAACCGCTCGACGGAGTTTGCGATTGAGCAATTCAACCTGCCGATTCGCAACGTCGTCAAAGGCCTCGACCGCAAGGATTTCTACATCCCCGGCTCGATCCTCCGCACGGAGCTCGACCTGACCGCGCCCATCGCCAAAGGAATGCCGCAGCAATCCATCGCGTGGTTCGAAAACGGCCCGGTGTTTGAGATCATCCAACCGCCGCCACCGCCCGCCGGCGTCAAGACCGCAGATATGAAACGGCCAACATACATCGACGAACCTAGGGACGCCCGGGTTATTGCAAAATACCCGTCCGACCCGAAGCAAATTCTCCTCTCCGGCTGGGCGCTCGGAGCGGAAAGAATCGCCGGCAAAGCCGCTCTCGTCGAAGTCTCGATTGGCAAAGGCAAAATCATCTTGTTCGGCTTTCGCCCACAGTACCGCGGCCAAAGTTTAGCCACGTTTCCGCTGCTATTTAATGCGATCTCTAACTGATCGCTATTAACCGCAGATGAAGCAGATAACGCAGATAAAAACTGAAGCCAAATCTGTTCTTTGTTCTGCTTCATCTGCGTTATCTGCGGTTAAGGTACGTAATAGGATCTTCCATGCCAGCTTGTGCAAATCCGCGCAGACGCAGCGCGCAAGAGTCGCATGTGC
>JANOGL010000252.1:0-8677 GCA_031405985.1 Acidobacteriota bacterium
TCCTTCGTGAGCGACTTTCACCGCTTCGTTTCGAGTTTTATGCCCTTCGTGAGCGATTGTTAGCGCTTCGTGAAGGACTTTTTGTGCTTCGGACCGATCAGTCAGCTCTTCGTCTCGATATTTGTTCCCGTTTGCCCAACCTTCGACGTAAATATCCGACGTAACGCCCATCCAATTAACGCCCATTGAAGGGCCGCACAGATCATGAATAAAGCAACCTGTATCCAAAGCGTCGTTTCATCCGCAGGACGTCCAAGAATGTTCAGGGCTACGGGAATAACAAGCATTCCAGACAGGAACATTGCTGGTAAATTCGCGATTGCCAGAATTTGGACTATGAGCGGCTGATAAATCGCGTGCAGTTGGCCGCCTTGGTACTCGACTTGGCTTAACGCAATTAATATCAACACCAGATTTACAACAACCGAAATAATCGGCAGGTGTCGCAATCTACTTTTCGTTCGCTTCTCCTTAATCATTCTCGGAACGTCGCACTCACACTTCACTCAAGGCCGAACTGGACGACAAAACTACCCTTTATCATTTCCATTGCACCCGTACTTCACCTCGCCGGCTTTGGTGACGTCGTACCAGAATTTTTGCATGTCCCAGGCGGCGGTGGGGCAGCGTTCGGCGCAGAGGCCGCAGTGGAGGCAGACGTCCTCGTCCTTTGCCATGATGCGGCCCGTCTTGAGGCCGTCAGCGACGTAAACGTCCTGCGTGAGGTTGAGGGCGGGCACTTTTAGGTGTTGGCGAAGCTCGGGCTCTTCGTCGTTGGCGGTGAACGTGATGCAGGCCGTCGGGCAGATGTCCACGCACGCATCGCACTCGATGCATTTCGGCGCGTCAAAGACCGTCTGGACGTCGCAGTTGAGACAGCGTTCGGCCTCTTTGTATCCCGCGAGCGGGTCGAAACCTAATTCGACCTCCTGTTTGCGGTTGACGAGCGTCTTTGTCTTCGGCGCCTGCGGCACGACGAGGCGGTCGTATTCGTCGATCTCGCTGTCGTACGCCCATTCGTGGATGCCCATCTTCTGCGAGACGAGATTCACCATCGGGTTGAGCCGCTCGGTAAGCAGATTCTTTTTGTTGCAAAGGAGGTCGATCGACACAGCCGCCTGATGACCGTGCGCGACTGCGGTGATGACATTCTCAGGCCCGAATGCCGCATCGCCGCCAAAGAAGACTTTCGGATTGGTCGATTGGAACGTAGTTTTATCGACAACCGGCATCTCCCATTTGTCGAAATCGACGCCGATGTTACGCTCGATCCACGGGAAGCTGTTCTCCTGGCCGACCGCGATCAAAACATCGTCCGCCGGATAGAAAACATCGGGTTCGCCCGTCGGTACGAGCGAGCGCTTGCCGTTCTCGTCGTATTTGGCTTCTACTTTCTCAAATGTCATGCCAACGAGGCGGTAGTTTGGAGTACCGACTTCAGTCGGCTCCCCGCCTACCTCGGAGCCACCTGAAGGCGGGACTCCAAGCTCTACCACAAATGATTTCGGGACGTGGTTGTCGATGATCGGAATGTCTTCGTGCTGTGCGTCCTCTTTTTCCCACGGGCTTGCCTTCATCGTGGCGAAGGGCGAACGGACAATTACTTTCACATCTTCGCCGCCGAGGCGCCGCGCCGTACGACAGCAGTCCATCGCCGTGTTGCCCCCGCCGAGTACGATGACTTTTTCTCCGATCTTTTCGGTGTGTTCGAAGGCGACCGAGCCAAGCCAGTTTATACCGATGTGAATATTCGCCGCGCCCTCTTGACGGCCCGGCAGATCGGGCAGATCGCGGCCACGCGGTGCGCCGGTGCCGACAAAAACGCCATCGTAATCCTTCTCAAGCACGTCCTTTAGCGAATCGACGTAATGCTTGAAGTGCGTGTGAATACCAAGCCGCAGGATGTAATCGACCTCTTCTTCGAGCACTCGTTCCGGCAGGCGAAACGCCGGTATCTGCGAACGCATAAAGCCACCGCCTTTTATCTGCTCGTCAAAGAGGTGAATTTCGTAACCGAGCGGCGCGAGATCGCGTGCGACCGTCAGACTCGCAGGCCCGGCACCGATGAGCGCAACTTTCTTCCCATTCGATGGAAACGGCCCCTTCGGCATGAACGGAATTACATCGTCACGGTTGTCAGCGGCCACGCGTTTGAGGCGGCAGATCGCGACCGGCTCCTCGTCGATACGGCCGCGACGGCAAGCCGGTTCACACGGGCGATCGCACGTTCGGCCCAGAACGCCGGGGAACACGTTCGAATCCCAGTTGATCATGTACGCCTCAGTGTATTTGCCCTCGGCGATCAGTCGAATGTATTCCGGCACAGGCGTGTGCGCGGGACATGCCCATTGGCAGTCGACGACCTTATGAAAATATTCAGGATTGGCTATGTCTGTCGGTTTCAACTAGTTATGTTCGCTCCTCTCAGGCACTTGTCGTAACAATATGATAAATTAAGATTGCACGCTAGGAAAACGCTAGAGCCTAATTATCACAACATTGCCTGAACTTTTGGTCTACATCTTAGTCTTCGTTATCGGTGCGTGCATCGGCAGCTTTTTAAATGTCGTCATTCACCGTGTCCCAAACGATTTATCGCTGCTGCCGTCGTCAAAATGTCCAAAATGCAAAACCGGAATCAAACCTTGGCATAACGTGCCGATCATCGGTTGGGTCATGCTCGCCGGCAAATGCGCAAGTTGCAAAGAGCCGATCTCCTGGCGTTATCCGACCATCGAGGCGCTAACCGGCCTGTTGTTCCTGATTGTCTTTATGAAGTTCGGCCTCGCGCCGTTTTTGCCGATCGCTCTGGTGTTTGTCTCAACCATGATCGCGCTTGTTTTTATAGACGCCGAGCACATGATCCTGCCCAATGTGATCACGTATCCGCTGCTCGTCTTTGCGTTGTTGGTCCGAATAATTTATCCGATCGCGTTCGGCCATGTGTTTTTGGACATGACCTTTGCGCCAATAAGTAGTTTGCAGGGACAGCCCGCATGGCTTGTGGGTTTGGCCGGTGCGTTACTCGGAGCGCTGGTCGGCGGCGGTTCACTGTGGTTGGTCGGCGCGATCTGGAAAGCTCTTCGCGGCGTTGATGCGATGGGCCTGGGTGATGTGAAGATGATGTTCGGCGTCGGCGCGCTGCTCGGCTGGCGACTGAGTTTGTTGACGATCTTTGCCGGCGCCTTATCCGGAGCGGTTATCGGAATTATTGTTTTGTCGCGCCAAAAAGATAAGGATCTGCAGACACAGATACCGTTCGGTATCTTTCTAGGGGCGGGATCTATCATCGCGTTGCTTGTGGGCGACAGACTGATCGCGTGGTATCTCGGAATGTTTATGTGACGCGGGTTTTGACGCACTCGTCGGAGCAGTAGAAATAGCCGTCACGAATCTTCATCGCCTTGTCCTGAGGCACCCAAACGCCGCACTTTGCACAATTCACAAGCTGCACGCTGCGCGCATCTTCACCGCGAATTGAGTTTTGCCCTACGGCATCTTTTGCATCCTTCAACATCCGCGCGACTCCGATCAGACCGGCGATCTGTTTGCGATATTTGACCGCCGTCAGCGCGAGCAGCACGATGACGACGACTAAAATAATAAGGATTTCTCTCATTGAGAATTGCCGCTTTTTGCAGCGGTGAGCTCCGAGTTTAGTTCAGCCATCCCTGCTGCATTCGGATCGATATTTTTTATCTTTGCAATAGTTTTTTCTGCGTCGGCAAACTTCCCGAGTTTGATGTAGCTGCGCGCCAGGTACTGCATCGATCGTGTGTGCATTGGATTTGCAGCGCTGGTCTTTTCGAGCTGGGCGGCGGCCTTCGGGTAATCCGGCGAAGGCTGCCAAAAGTACGAGATTCCTATGTCAGTTTGAACATCAGCGTCGTCCGGTCGTACCCGCAATGCGTCCGCATAAACCTCGCGAGCTTTCTGAAAACCGGTGCCGTCTTTCTTATCAAAAGCGATATCAAAATGCGAGTTGCCGAGCGCTACCAGCACATCAAAATCACGGCCGTTCAGTGAATTTGCACGTTCTAAAATCCTCTGCGCCTCATTTAGAATTGCGACGTTTTGTTTCATCGCTGCGTAGCGATAGAGCGCGATGCCGAGGTCCTTTTGAAACTCGAAATTCGACGGACTTTTATCGGCCTCATCAATCTTCGCTTTTAGCTCTGCGTCACTGAGCGTCTGATCTTGAGGGTTGCTTTGATTAACCTGAGCAGGTTGCGACGTTTGTCGTTCGCCTTGTCCGCGAAGCGCGTTGATCTCAGAGCGGTTCATTGAATTAGCGAGCAGAAAGCCACCGATAAAACCGGTGAGCAATGCAATTATCACATACAAAATCGTGTTCTTATCCATCGACACCGATGTTAGCAGACGAGCCAGGGCGCAAAAAAGCGCCGCCTCGATTTAAACGACGGCGGCACTCGAGCTAAAACTCATTAAGCTCACTTCTTTTTACCTTCCGGCGCGATATACGGCAGGTCGTCGGCTCGGCGACGGATCGGCGGATCGGAGGCGCGGCGGCGCGGTACAGCCACTGTTCCGCGTCGGTCAACACTGCCCGTCGGCAAGCCTTTGCCATGAACCGCCTCAACCAAAATTCGCGTTATCTCTTGTGAAAGCGTGCGATGCTCGAGCGCCGCGCGACGGCGGAGCGATTCTTTCAATTCGTTGGGCACATACGCACCGATAAAAACACCTTTACGGTTTGCCATAAAAAAATCTCCTTACTGATTTAGCGAAGGCTTCGATCCCTGCAAAATGGAGCGCGTCTCGTAAGCCGAATTTTGTTATCCCGATCACTCGGGACGGCGATCATTCATCTGGGCCGAACATTACTGTTTGGCTCTAGCGATCTACCCGGAATCTGCTGTCCCGATGAATCGGGACTTCGTGCGGGCCGCACGAGAAATAGCGATTCCCTATTTGATCTTGCACCGCGAGGAGTTTACCTGGCCGAGGACCGTTACCAACCCCCGCCGGTGAGCTCTTACCTCACCGTTTCACCCATCGCCTTTTTCAAGGCAGGTCTCTTCTCTGTTGCACTTGTCGTCGTGCTATTTTCACAGCACTCCCGGTCGTTAACCGGCTCGCTGCCCTTCGGTGTTCGGACTTTCCTCTCTCCCGATAAATCGCGAAAGCGATCACCCGACGCGCTCCATTGCAAGGCTTCGAAAGTATAACAAAAATTGTTGAACATACAAATAGCATGTTACAAACAATTTCAATTACTTATTTGAATCATGTCGCCAGCCGCAATCTCGGGATCGGTCGCTTTGCCGTCCCTGATCGCTCGCAGGTTAAATTCGGCGACATTTAGTGTTCCCCTATCGCTCTTGCGACGCAGCGTCGCCTTCTTCGGGTCGCCCTTTGCCCCGCCCGCCGCTGTCACGGCCTGAAACAACGTCATGCCGTCGGTAAATTGTTTTTGTCCGGTCGTATTTACTTCGCCTGCTATATAAAAAAATCTGCTCGACGCAAACAATGATCGATGCCCGTCGGCTGTAAACTCAACTGAATTGCCGGGATAAACAGGAACGTCGCCTGTCTTTTCGTCGCTAAGATCGTAGGTTTCAACCTGAGCTAAAACACCGCGTCGAATGTTCACCTTTGTCGCTCCAGAGCTAACCAAGGCGTCGGCGCGGATCGCAAACAGCGGGACTGCTTCACGCCGCAAGCTCGTTTCGCCAACTCGCTCAGCCATGCCCGAAACCGTGATCTTGTGGCTGACGTATTCACGAACCTTAACCTCGATCAGCGGGTTTGAATAAAGCGTTATCGCCGCGGCAAGCACCTCTTCGATCTGCTCCACAGTTTTCTCAACAACAGACGGACCTTCACCGGAAAGCGGAAAATCTATCGTTCCGTCACGTCGCACGGTGTAATAACCTGCCGCCTTTGGCGCGTTTTTCAAATTGATAAACAGCACGTCGCCGACGCCGATCTTGTAGGTCTCGGTCAATGGCGTCGATGCCGCGACAATGTTGCGTGCAGTCTTGGGCGTTTGTTGCGATGTGGTTGGCCTCCACTCGCCGATCTTTATAATTACGGGCTGCACTTGTGCGACGGGCTGTTCTTGCGGCTCGACACGCGAAACCGGATTTGCAGAATACGGATTGTTACGTTGCGCGAACACGGCGATACAGCTCACGCTAAGTAACAGCGACGTGACGACGACTTTATAAAGATTTGGCACCCGGACTCTTACCATTTTTTGCGAAAGCGCTTGATTCTAATACCGTAATGCTAGCGGGCAAGCCCGCTCCACGCCTAAATAAAGGGGTAAAAGCAACAGGATTTTAGTTTTTTGAGAAAAAATTAACGGTGTTTTGCGCTGAGAATGTCTGGCGGAAAGAGGTCGCGCCAGTTTTCTAAATAGAAATCGCGAAGGTCATTCTCCGCTTCGTCGGCAGTTTTGCATTTCATCACTTGTTCGAGCAGGCTTGCGGAATCTTCGATTGTAATGCCGGCGATCAACTGACGAACGCTCTGAATCGAGTTTATATTCATGCTCAACTCACGCGCGCCGGCGCCGATCAGCAGCGGCACGTAGAATGGCGAGCCGGCCATTTCGCCGCAGACCACGACGGGTTTATCAGTTTTGCTTCCTGCCAAGACTACTTGTTTCACCGCGCGAAAAACCGCCGGATGCAGTGTTTGGTACCAATCCGAGACCGCTTCGTTATCGCGGTCGACGGCGAGAAGATATTGAACGAGGTCGTTCGTGCCAAGACAAAGAAAATCTACGTTCTCGGCGATCTCATGCGATGTCAGCACCGCCGACGGCACCTCGATCATCGCGCCGAGCCGCGGCGCGCCGACAGAAAATCCTGATTCGATCAGTTTTTCTCGCTCTGAATCGATCACCTCTCGCGATCGCAAAATTTCGTCCAGGCCTGTGACCATTGGCAGGATAATATCGATCTCGTGTTCCGCAGATGCCCGCAGCAGCGCGCGAATCTGCGTCCGAAAGTACTCGAGTTCAGTCAAACTTAAACGAATCGATTTTAATCCGAGCGATGGATTGCTCTCAGGCTCAAGGTTCGTGTTCGGGAATTGTGCGACGCCGATGTCGAATGTGCGAATCCGTACTCCGTCATCGCCTACAGCTTCGGCGATGTTCACGTAAGCCTCAACTTGTTCATCCTCGCTCGGAATCTGTCCCGCGTTCTTTATCATCGACTCCGATCGAAACAACCCTATGCCGACGGCACCGGCTTGTCGCGCCGTATCGTAGGAAGGTGCGCTTTCTGCATTTGCGCGAATAACGATCTCCGTTCCGTCACGTGTAATACACGAGTTTCGACGTGCGGCAACATAATCTTCCGCAATCCCGATGAATCGGGATTCGATGTTGATCGTTCTGAATTGTTCGATTGTGTCGATGTCGGGATCGACAATAACTTCGCCATTAACGGCATCGACAATTACGTTGTCGTGCTCGGCGAGTTTTGGCTGCATCTCATTAAGACCAGTGACCATTGGAATTTTCAATTCACGTGCGAGTATTGAGGTGTGCGATGTCCAGCCGCCGCGTTCGGTGATGATCGCGGCCGGCAGACTCTTTGCGATATGGACGATGTTTGACGGGCGAAGTTCGCGTGCGACGACGATCGACTCGGGCGGTGCTGCCCAATCGCTGTCCGATGACCCTGTGAGTTCGTTGATCAGGTGTTCTGCCACATCGGCGATGTCGCTCGCCTTTTCACGAAAACGCTCGTCGGCGACAGTGGTCTGACGTTTGCGTCGATGCTCGGAGATCAGCCGCGGAGAGGCCTTCGACGAGCAGACGGAAGGTGATCGCGAAGGCGGCCAGCTTGGGCGCCCCGGCAACGAGCAGCGTGACCGCCGTCGGCGCGCCCTGGTACACGTCGGGCACCCACATGTGAAAGGGCACCGCGCCGAGCTTGAAGGCGAGGCCGGCGACGACAAAGACGAGGCCGAAGGCGAGCACCGACTTGTTGATCGTGCCCGCGCTGATGGCCTTGAAGACCTGCGGGATGTCGAGCGAACCGGTCGCGCCGTACATCATCGAGAGCCCGTAGAGCAGGAAGCCGCTGGCCAGCGCGCCGAGCACGAAGTACTTCATCGCCGCCTCGGTGGCCGGCGGATGGTCGCGGCGCAGCGCGACCAGCGCGTACAGGCTGAGCGACATCAGCTCGAGGCCGAGGTAGATCATCAGGAAGTTGTTCGCCGACAGCATGACCGAGATGCCGAGCAGCGAGAACAGGCTGAGCGTGAACAACTCGCCCTTCAACATGTCGCGCTCGGACGCGTAGGCGCGCGAGTAGGCGAGCGTCACCATCACCGCGATGGTGGCGAAGAATCCGAGCAGGTGCCCGAGCGGGTCGGTGACGACCATGCGCTGCATGCCGTAGAGCGTGGCTCCGCCGTCGAAATAGGCGAAGTGCATCGCGGCGACGACGGCCAGCGTGGCCTGCGACAGCAGATAGGTCGGCGTGCGCAGCGGATGCTCGACGAACAGGTCGACCAGCGTGATGACGCAGGCCATCGCGAGCAGATCGATCTCGGGGTAGATGGCTAGCCAGTTCATGTCGAATTCCTCCCGGTCGGCGCCGGGCCGCCATCGGCCTGAGTCCGATGTCCTTCGGCAGGCACGGCCAGTCCGCAGGGACTGCCCGTGTCCGGCCTCAGCCCGCACGCCGACCGG
>JANOGL010000270.1:0-9171 GCA_031405985.1 Acidobacteriota bacterium
TCCGTTTAACAAGTTTGAGCACGGGCAGAAATCGTATATTATGCAATTAATGGCACCGACGTTTCTCCTTTTCGTCCTGAATTTGCTGGACGCCCTTTTGACTATCATTTGGGTGCGCGGTGGCGTCGCTACCGAAGGCAACCAGTTGATGGCCCATTTGCTCGACATCGGGAACTTGCCGTTTTTGGGTGTCAAAATTGCGATAGGGACCGTCACGGCTATCGTTTTGCTAAAATCTCGCAATCATCCGTTAGCCAGATACGGCGTCGCGATCGCCCTCGCAGTTTACATCGGGCTGATGGGCATTCACCTTTTCACCGGTCTTGCAGCGGCGGGCGTCGTTTCGAATAGTCAAATTCAGGAGCTCGCCAATTTACCTTGGCAGTTTTTTGCCTAGTCTGGTAATTCTCTCGGAAACATCCCGTCCGAACTTTTCGTAACTCAGTACACAACGCGACAGCAATTTTTGCTCATCAAAAGTGCTGTAAATTTATTTTGTTAGGAAGGCTGCAATTATGAAAACGCAATCCATATATCAACTTTCGGCGAGGCAGATATTGCTGCTCGCATTTTCGTCCGCATTGATCGCCGTCGGTGCGACCGCTCTGCTTTACAATTACGGGGAGCTCACCAAAACTGGCGCCGAGACGGCGGCAACCCTAGCTGAATCAGCGCCGCTGCAAGGCATCTCAGATCCGTCAACCGTCAACGACGAGCAGAACAGCATCGATGTTTATAAAGCAGTTTCGCCCGGCGTTGCGTTTATCAACACGACCTCGGTGCGACAAGGTTGGTTTGGCGAAGAAGAAGGCAAAGGCAACGGCTCGGGCTCGGTCATCGACTCGAACGGCCACATCCTCACCAATTATCACGTTATCGAAGGTTCACAAAAGCTGACGGTCAGTTTCGGCGGCGAAAAAGTTTATCCCGCGACAGTTGTCGGCGGTGACCCCGACACAGATCTTGCGATCATTAAGATCGATCCGCCTGTTGGTATGACCGTTGTTCCGCTTGGAGATTCAGACAAGCTTGTCGTCGGCCAAAAAGTGCTCGCGATCGGCAATCCGTTCGGGCTGGATCGCACGCTGACGACCGGCGTGATCTCAGGTTTGCAGCGTCCGATTCGCGCGCGAAACGGACGGCCGATCGACGCCGCGATTCAAACAGATGCGTCTATCAATCCGGGTAATTCCGGCGGCCCGCTGCTAGATAAATTTGGCAAGATGATCGGCATCAATTCACAGATACTGTCGCCCGCAGGTGGCTCGGTTGGTGTGGGATTTGCGATACCGGCGAGCACGGCTAAAAAGATCATTCCGCAGCTGATTCAATTTGGCGAAGTTCGTCGGCCAAAGCTCGGTGCGTCGCTGCCGAGCGTTGAAGGACTGATTCAACGCGGCTATCGTTTGCCGGTCAGTCAAGGGCTGCTTGTATACCAGACTCAGCCCGGCGGTCCGGCGGCAGCCGCTGGTCTCCGTGGCATCACGGCTGACGGCAATATCGGCGACATCATTCTCTCAGCGGACGGTCAAAAGATGAATGACCTCGACGACCTTTACCGCCTGCTGGATAAAAAGCAGATCGGCGAGACAATCAACGTGGAAGTTTATCGCAACGGCCGCACGACCACGGTTCCAGTCCGTCTGATCGCCTCACCGCAGACCCGCGAAACAACGCGCCGCGTTAACGAATGATTGGTTTTGATATTTTGTAATCCGGTGAGCGCATAGTAGGTGCTCACCATTTTTTTGATTCGTGTTATTATCTAACCGTTATGCAGCCAAGATTCACTGATGTTTTGGAATCTGTCGAGGGCTTGCCCGCCGACGAAAAAGAAATGCTCGTCGATATTGTGCGTAGCAGGCTTGTCGAAAAGCGTCGCGAAGAATTACGTTACGAGATCGATGCCGCGAGACGTGAGTTTGAAAACGGCGACATCAAACCTATGACTGCTGACCAGGTGATGGACGAGGTTTTAAAATGAAACTTCTCCCCTCGGCCAACTTTCTCCGCACATCTAAAAAACTCGCTAAGAAAAATCCACAACACGCCGAAGGACTTAAGAACGCACTGCGACTTCTTGAAACCGATCTTTATCACCCACGACTTAAAACGCACAATCTAAGAGGTAAGTTGGAAGGTTCGCTAGCGTGCAGTACCGGTTATGACCTTAGAATCATTCGATATTGTTTCGGTCGATGGTGAACAGATAATTTTACTTCTAGCATTGGGCACCCACGATGAGGTTTATTAACTGAGCGAGCAACTAAACGACTTTTACAACGACGGTTTCGGCTGGATTTGCCGACCGTGCGAACGCGAACTCGCGAGCGAAGATAACCACCGACATTCGCGCGCCTTTCGTGAGGGCGAAGCCGAAAGTAAGAACCCAAAACTCGCAAACGCCGCTCTCGCAAAATGGACCGACGCAACCCGCAGATTCCTCACATGCCCAAGGTGCGGTATTACTGAGCCTGTCGAAAAATCTTGAGTTTTGCTGATCCCGCCCTAGTTCGTGCTAGATTGTAAGCGATGCTCAGAGACGAACTCGCAACCGCAACCGAGCTTGCCCTATCTGCGGGAAACTTAATTCTCAAACATTACGACACAGATTTTACGACGGAAGAAAAATTCGGCGCCGATAATTACAGCGAGCCTGTGACGATCGCAGATCGCGAAGCGAGCCGTTTGATCGTCGATGGTATTGCCGCCGAGTTTGCAGACGACGCCATTCTGTCAGAAGAAGAGCCGGACGAGGTCGGGCGACGACTTGCAACAAGCCGTGTTTGGATAATAGATCCGCTCGACGGCACTGCGGGCTTTGTAAAAAAAGACGGCGACTTCAGCGTTCAGATCGGTCTCGCAATCGATGGCAAAGCAGTGCTCGGCGTCGTTTACCAGCCTTTTCACGATCATTTGATATATGCCGTGAAGCGAAGCGGAACATTTCTAAGACAGCAAAATCGCGAACCTGTTCGCCTCCATACATCGCAAAATACTTCCTTACTGAACTTAAAACTCGCGATGTCGCGCAATCACGCCAGTCCGCGCATGAAGCGCGTGATCGAACATTTTGGTTTTGCAGAAATAGTGCGTCGCGGCTCGGTTGGTCTGAAAGTCGGGCTGATCGCCGAGCAGGTTTGCGACATCTACATTCACCCAAGCCCGCGAACAAAAATCTGGGACACGTGCGCTCCGCAGATTATTCTCGAAGAAGCCGGCGGCAAATTCACCGACCTTTTTGGCGGCCGGATGACTTACGATCGCGCCGATGTACAAAATCACAACGGCATTCTCGCGTCGAACGGAGATATTCACCATGCTGCAAGAGAACATCTTAAAACTGTGCTAGCAGAATTCGGTCGCTTTCCTCACAACTCACGACAATAAGTTTTCCACAGACTGCTTAAAATTCCGGGTGCTTATCCCTTGACAGTAGGTAAATCTTATGTCATCATAGTAGGTAGTTTAGAGGTTACATACTATGAAAGTCAACAAAGATAGGCCTAAAATGCAAAAATACACAGTCAAGGATTTTCGCAAACAATTTCCAGATGATGACGCTTGTTTGGAATATCTCAAGGATTTGCTCTATCCTCACGGCATCTTTTGCGATAAATGTCAGGCCGTTACTAGGCATCATAAAGTAGCTTCGCGTCGTAGCTATTCTTGTCAGGGCTGTGGTCATCATGTGCATCCGACCGCCGGAACGATCTATCACAAATCCTCTACGCCGTTGACTGATTGGTTTTACGCCGTGTTCCTTATGGCATCGACGCGATGCGGCATCTCGGCTAAACAACTCGAACGCGAACTCGGCGTAACCTACAAGACCGCTTGGCGTATGTTTCACCAAATCCGCTCAATGCTCGATGATTCAAGCAACAAACTCGCCGGACGTGTCGAGGTTGACGAAACCGTTCTCGGTGGCAAAGCTGCGATACGAAGAAAATATGAAAACAAAACTATTGTCGCTGGAGCGGTCGAACGCGAAGGTTCCGTGATCGCAAAGGTTGTTCCAAACGCACAAGCCGACACGCTTATTCCCTTTATCAAACGTAACGTCAACAAAAACTCGATGATCTATACAGATGAATGGAAGTCATATCAAACGCTCGGCAAACTCGGATACGGACACCGAACGATTAACCACAGCCTACGTGCTTACGTCATCAATGACATTCACACGAACACGATCGAGGGATTTTGGTCATTGCTCAAAGGCGGGATTCGCGGTGTTTACAAACACGCGAGCAAACAGTGGTTGCAGAACTACATCAATGAATACGCTTTCAGATACAATCGCAGACACGATGAAACGCCTATGTTTCTTTCGTTTCTTTGTCAGGCTCGGAAATCCGCTGGCTAGCTTTTTTTAACGCATCTTCAAACGTTTCTCTACTGAATTCTTCATCACCGATATTCAGGGAATTCAGCTTCGGGACAGCTTTACCGTCTTCTATATTCACAGATTGTCCGTGGCGTTCATCTAGTTTTTTTCGTTCTTCCATAAGGTTTGGCCTGTTTAATGTTTCTAAGATTTTCCACGCCGGAATCACCATAGAAAATCCTGAATGGTTTTCAGCTTGTAGATTCTTTTCCTGATCGGGAAACCTTTTGTCGATTACTTTTTCAAGAGTCGTAAAATTCCCAACATCCACGCCCACGAGTGCTATTGGGGCATCCACCTCTAATACCATGTCCGGCTCAGGCTCTAGTCCATAACATGTCTTTAGAAACGTACCGACATCAACAAGAACATCAAATGACCTGAGAGTGTGAAAAACAGGCGCTCCGCTGTAACCTGAAATTGAGCGCATTTCTACCAAAATGACCTCTTGAGGCGGCAACTTATATTCCTTAAATGTCACAGGTTCTTCGGGATCAGGGTAAGCACTTAGAATTCCAGAACGAACCGTTGGGATGTTTTTCTTTTTTCCTTCGTAGCCGCTAAATCGGCCAACCATATACATTTCTTCACCTAAAAAAATGCTGCTCCGTGTAAACCAATCTCTATCAATGAACCATCGGTCGGGAATTGCTGTAAGTTGATACTTCCACTCCGGCTCGTCTATTCGGGCAACCGACACATCCGCACCGTTAGGATGATTAACCCAATCCAATTCAAGGGCTTCGATTTCACCGTCTGGAGTATTCAGTCTTAACACCTTAGCCTTTCGGTCAATAACATGGCGGCATGTGACGGCGTAAATGTGCTTAATCCCTTTAGGTGACGATTGGAGAGAAACAAAAAAACCCGTTGCCCCAACAGATACACCATCCCTCGCCTCTGCCTTATCTCTATACAGATAAAAAATACTACGTGGTATCAATTCGTGGACGCGAGCCATTTTCTTTCGTGATGTGTTTATCTTAACACCCGAATCGCTGTAAATAGTCACTTGCTCAAGCGTGTAGGGATGTTCTCCGATAACAGTGATCGGTTCTTGATCCCCAACTGATTGCCCAACCCAACGGCACGTATCACTTTGCGGTAGGTAATCCGCGCTATAATGCTGTGATTCGTGATTCATAATTCAAAACCTAAAGGAGACTCAGGACTATGGCTAAATGTCCATATTGCGAAAAGACCGGTTTTTCTGTTCAAAAAATCGATCCCTCTGGCTTAATGCACAATGTAAGTGTTCTCGTCTGTAGTTCTTGTCGAAAAATAGTTGGCACATTAGGGTTCACTATTCAAGCCAATCGGATTGACTTTATTTCGGCAACAATCGAAAAGATCGCCCGACACTTAAAACTTATTCGCTAGGCATAACAAGTGCGGGCATTGAATCAATCTCAGTGCGCAATTTTATGTTTGCGATTAGTTTCGCTGTGTCTAAAACTGCGTCTTGCTGCCAACCACTCAGCCCTCGTGTCGCTAAAAGTGCCAAAATTTCATTGGCAACGTCCATAATATCGTCCATTTTCTACCTCTAGCGCTTAAAGGAGCGCTTAAAATTTACCTACAATAGTGGAACAAGCCCGAAATTCCGGTTGTTATTATGCACTTGTTTATGGTACAACTTCATGTAGTTTCTCTAAGCGCGCAAGCTAAACTAGACAAGGAAACAATTTCACGTGAACATAACAAGCGAAACCGCAGTGTCGCCGCGTGTCGTTGAGCAGACATCAACGATCTTTGCCGGCAGTTACATAAACAAATTAAGCGGCGAACAGATCGAGCACGAATGCCGCCGAAAGCTCGACTCGGGCTGTAAAGAACTCACGCTAGATTTCTCGCAAACCGAGATCGTCAACAGCATCGGCATCTCGATCTTGCTCGGCGTGATCGATGTCGCCGAGAAAAACGGCGCGAAAGTCGTGTTCTCCGAAATGAACGAAGACACGGTCGAACTTTTTGACATGCTTGGGCTGACCAAGCACGTAACTATTCAATAAAAAACATGAACGAAACAGATAACAAGTTGATTCATGCTTTTGGCGCTCTCGCCGAGCTCGGCCACGAGATCACCAATAAAAATAATTTTCAAGAGACGATACGAACATCGCTGCATCTGTTGTCGGGAGCGCTCGGGATAAGGCGCGGAGCGGTTGCGCGTTATTCGCGTTTTGCGCATGAGCTGAACATGCTCGCCGTGCGTGCTCTCGGTGATGAATTTCCGCTCACGCTCGGGCTGACCACTGAAGACGAACGTCAGTTCCTCGCCATCGGCCTTAATCCGATCGAGGTTTCGCAGGCACGCGTGCTGCCGTTCTTTCAGGTTTATGACGTGAGTTTTGAAAATAAACGACTCGAACTTCTGATTCCACTCGTAGTGCGCGAAGAGATCGTCGGTGCGATTTTCCTGGGCGAAAAGGCGACAGGCGAACCTTACACCAGTTACGACAAAGATATTATTTGTGCGATGGGTCAGCACATCGGCGTCGCGATCGCGCAGCGCAATCTGATGGCCGAGATTGAGCGTCGAAGCGAGGAGAACCGGCAGCTTTTTGACGAGATGCGCTCAACCTATCACGACACGGTCAAGGCGTTTGCCGCCGCGATCGACTGCAAGGACAAATACACCGAAGGGCATTCGGTTCGCGTCGGAAGATTCACCGAGATCATCGCAACCGAACTCGGTTGGGGGCCGGACGAAACCGAAGGGGCTTCCGTCGCCGGCTATCTGCACGACGTTGGCAAGCTCACCGTCGAACGCAAGATCATCAACGCTCCGTATCGCATCAACGCGAAAGAATCGGCCGAGCTTAACAAACATCCGGCCGTCGGTTACGAAATCTTACAACCGATTCATCACCCGTACACTGACGTGCCGCTCGCCGCAAAATATCATCACGAACGCCTCGATGGCCGTGGTTATCCCGACGGTTTATACGACCGCGAGATTCCGTTTATCGCTAAAATAGTGAATCTAGCCGACTCGTTCGACGCGATGACAACCGACCGGCCTTACAAATCGCGCCGGCCGGCCATCGATGTCGTCGAAGATCTGCACCGCAATTCGGGACGGCAATTTGCACCGGAGATTGTCACAGCATTTTTGAGCGGCATTTTTAAGGAGCTCAGCGGCGACGACCGAAATAAACGTTTTCGGCGCTTGCTCGGCCGAGATTACATGGAAACCGAAGGCCTCGCCGACAAGATCAAATTCACGCTAAACGAACTTGCACCGACCACGCCGATGACCTACGTCGCTGCTGCGGGCATCGGTGATCAACCGATCCTGTAAGCAAAACCAAAACAAATTTGCTACATTCGAGTCTAATGGCGCTCGAAACCGATTTTATCGTCATCGGCAGCGGGGTTGCAGGCCTGCGTGCTGCAATCGAAATTGCTCAGAGCGGCGCGTCGGTGACGGTTCTCACAAAAGATAAAACAAGCGAATCTAACACCGAATACGCCCAGGGCGGCGTCGCGGTTGTTCTCTCGGATGACGATAATGCCGAGCTGCACGAAGGCGACACGCTCGTTGCCGGAGCAGGCTTGTGTGACCAAAAGGCCGTTGAGACACTCGTCAACGAGGGGACGAAATACATAAAAGAGCTGATCGATTGGGGCACGGAATTCGATCGCGAAGGCGGCAAGCTCGTGTTTACAAAAGAAGCCGCACACTCGCGGCGGCGCATTTTGCACGCGCACGGCGACTCGACCGGCGCTGAATTTGTCCGCTCGCTGATCGCGAAAGCAAAGCATGAGAAGACAATAAATCTCACGCCGTTCGCGAACACAGAGAGTTTGATCGTGAATGACGGCCGCTGCGTCGGCGTGAGGTTTCTCGATCCGGTATTAAGGGCGCCGCGTGAGATCTTTGCTAAAGGTGTCGTCATGTGCACGGGCGGCGCCGGCCAGCTCTATCAGCACACGACAAATCCGCCAGTCGCAACAGGCGACGGCATGGCGATGGCGTACTTTGCCGGAGCCGAGATGGCCGATATGGAATTTATACAGTTTCATCCAACGGCGCTCAATCTCGAAAACGCGCCGCGATTTTTGCTCTCAGAGGCGATGCGCGGCGAAGGCGGCTTGCTCAAAAATGAATACGGCGAACGCTTTATGCCGCGTTACGACGATCGATTGGAACTTGCTCCGCGCGACATAGTCAGCCGCTCGATCGTCGCCGAAATGCGCCGCACCGGAACGCGCACCGTATACCTCGATATGACGGCGATGGATGAAAAGTTTCTGAAAGACCGCTTTCCAAAAATCTACGAAACATGCCGTGTTTACGGCCTGAATATCGCGACCGACCTGCTGCCCGTGAGCCCAGCGTCGCACTATTGCATGGGCGGAATTCGTTCCGATCTTTGTGGGCGCAGCACGCTGCCCGGACTTTATGCAGCGGGCGAAGTGACCTGCACGGGCGTTCACGGGGCAAACCGCCTCGCGTCAAATTCCCTGCTCGAAGGTTTAGTTTTTGGTGCTCGTGCCGGTGAAGCCGCACTTAGCGACAGTTCGAAGTCCCAAGTCTCAAGTCCCAAGTCGAAAACCGAAAAACTTGAGACTTTGGACATTCGCCATGGGACTGCATTGAGTACTGCTGTTAAGAAGCGCGTCAAGCGCATCATGTGGGAACGCGTCGGAATCTTGCGAGATCGCGCAACTTTAGTTCGGGCGTTGAGTGAGTTTGATCAGATCGCGGCGGCGAATCTGAGCCCGTCATCGCGAAATTTCGTGACCCTGGCTCAGCTTGTTACACGAGCAGCGTT